>CAZBTT010000719.1:0-2478 GCA_964494295.1 uncultured Acidobacteriota bacterium | reverse complement strand
GACGGCATCTACGAAATCATGAACATGTCCGACAAGGTCCGGCTCCTGGTCGCGCAGGGCGCCTCGTCGGTGGACATCCGCAAGACCGCCCGCGAAGAAGGTATGCGGAGCCTGCGCGAATCGGCGTTCGAGAAGGTCATGCGCGGCCGGACCACGGTGACCGAACTCGTCCGCGTCACCGGCAAGTAGACGACCCTCCTAGAATTTCTTCTCGGAGTCGAGGAGGATCGTGACCGGGCCATCGTTCACGAGGGCCACCTCCATCATGGCCTGAAAGACGCCGCGCCGGATCGTCCTCCCCGATCGCTCCAGCCGGTCACAGAAGGCTTCGTACCGTGCCTTCGCCTCGTCTGGTGACGCGGCGTCGATGTAGCTCGGGCGCCGGCCCTTCCGCGAGTCCGCGAGAAGAGTGAACTGCGAAACCACGAGGATCTCGCCCGCGGTGTCCATGACCGAGAGGTTCATGGTTCCCGCCGCGTCGTCGAAAATCCGGAGATTCAGTACCTTGTCGGCCATCCAGTCGAGATCGACGCTGGTGTCGCCCTTGGCAACCCCGAGCAGGATCAGCAGGCCGGAGCCGATCGCGGAGACCCTCGATCCGTCCACGTCGACGCTGGCCGACTTGACCCGCTGAATCACCGAGCGCACGAGGGGAAGGTTAGCTCCCCCGGCGTGCGATACTTCTGGTACGAAACAATGCGCGCCACCGACCATGACGTCCAATACCTAGCCCGGAAAATCATCAGAACCCTGACCACCGCGGGCCGGATCGACTGCGACAACGAAGAGGCGGTGGTGATGGGACTCACCGGCGCGCTCCTCAAGGAAATCCGGCTCGAAGATGCCCTGAACGAAGAGGCGAGACAGATCCTGATGTCGCATTCGTCCACCATGGCGCGCGACAACATCACCGGCCTCGACATGTTCCGCAAGGTCAAGCGCGAACTCGCGAAGAAGAAGGGGATCATCCTGTGAGGCTCAGCAGAGAGAAGATGATGCAGCTCTCGCACGTGGCCATCGGCTACTTGAAGGACGAGCCCATGGTCGAGTTCTTCGCCGACCCCAAGGACATCCGCGCGGAGATTTTCAAGTTCATCGAGAACGAGGGCAAGATCGACGAAGCCATCGACGTCGCGGTGCGCCAGAAGATCGAGACTCAGAAGCGCGGCATCCCCGAGGGTTCCGAAGAGTGGGACATCCTCTACCGTAAATACTTCGAGGAAGAGTCGGCGCGAAGACGGCGTTAAGCCGTCTCTTCGCCGCGGCTTGACGGACCAGGCATGTTCGGATGCATCGGCGGTGTGTTCCGGCTCGTCTTCGTGGTGGTGATCCTCGCCCTCCTTGGCGGCGCCGTCCTCTACTACCAGAAGAACCCCGACAAAGCGCCATGGAAGGGTGGGGTCGCCTCCGTACAGGAGAAGGTCTCTACGGTGAAGCTCGGCGCCGAGGTTCGCGCCGCTCTATCGCTGCGCGAGTCGCTCAAGAATCTCGATATCAGCGTGAGCGCCGAGAAGGACGTGGTGACGCTTCGCGGCAAAGTCCCGAATTCCGAGGTCTCAAAGACGGTCGAGAGCGTCGCGTCATCTGTCCCCGGCGTTCGCCAGGTGGTGAACTTTCTCGAGATCGACAGCGCGGCGGGGGCGAGGTCTCAAGAGTCCGACGACCGCACCATCGGCGAGCGAATGGATGACGAGGCGCTCGAACTGAAGGTCCGCGCCGCGTTCAAACTCGACAAGAGCCTGGCCGATGCGGGCTTCGAGGTGAAGGCGATGAAGCGAGTGATCCAACTGGTTTCGCCTTCGGCCACCGTGGAACAGAAGAAGCGCGCTTTGGACGTCGCACGATCGATCGAAGGCGTCGCCAGCGTTTCGATGTGACCAAGCGCCCTCGCGGGCGCGACGATCAGCGATCCTCGTCTTCGGTCGCGCCTTCGGCTTCGAGCGGCGCCAGGGGTCTGACGTCGAGGAGGGTCCCGCCGAACAGGTCGAGCGTGCGGTTGACCACGGGGTCGGCGGCCGCTTTCGCCTTGAGCGCCGCCTTGTCGGGAGACTTGCTGGCAGCCGCGCGAGCCTCGGGCTTCGCCTTCGGTTCGGGCGGGGCGGGTGTGGGTCTGGCGGGGCGCGTCGTCTGTGGCGCGGTCTCGTCGACCTCGTCCTGGCCACCGGGTTTGAGGACGACGCGAAGCTTCTGACCGAATGCTTTCAGTGCGTTGGCGGCGAGCGTGTCGCGTTCTGACTCGAGGTAACTGACCTTTGAAGGCGTGACGCCGAGCACCAGGGAATCGCCTTCGACGGTGGCGCTCGCGTCGCTCAGTGCCGCTTGAAGCATCCGCCCCGACGTCGCCTCGCGCAGACGGTCAATCGCAGAGAGGCGCGAGTTCGTGGCGGCGGATTCGGGTGCTTCGACTTCCTTTGCGATCGGAGGGGCGACCGTTCGAGGCTCCTCGGCGGGCGGCGCGATTCGCCTTGCCGGGGCCGG
>CAZBTT010000718.1:0-2483 GCA_964494295.1 uncultured Acidobacteriota bacterium | reverse complement strand
GGATCTCGAGTTCACGCAGGACGTTGAGGTCTTCGTCGATCGCGCCGATAGAGAGCTGCTTCAGCCGCCCGGGCAGCATGTCGTAGTAGATCGAAGGCGTGGGCATGAACTCGACCTTGTGCTCGCGCAGGCCGCGGACGCAGGAGATGATGTCCTTGGCGGAGATCGCGAGGTGCTGCACGCCGTCGCCGCGCAGTTCCTCGTTGAAGATGTTGATCTGCGAAGCCTTGAAGAAAGGCCGCCAGGGCTCGTTGTTCGCGAACTTCACGCCTGAGCGTTTGTCCCACATCACCACCGACCGCAGGCCGGACCCGTGGCTCTTGTCCTTGCCCACATCGGTGGTGTGGAACTCCACGTCCCAGAAGCGGTCGAAACCCATCACATGCTCCATCCAGAGGAGTGCGGGTTTCATGGTCTGGAAGTTGGAAGTGGTGTGGTCGAAGCCCTGGAAGCCAAAGCGATTGCTGCCCCCCTTGGGAGTCGGATGCGCCGCGAAGCCCGGGAAGAGAGCCTGATATCCCTTGCGTTCAATGAAACGGAACGTGGTGTCGCCGAAGGGCGTGGTGATCGAAAACCAGGCGAGAGTTCCACCCTTGTCATCCGTGGCGCGCTCGATGTCCTGGATAGGCGTGCCGCCCCGTTCCTCGAGGAGCCGGAAGGTGGTCTCGATGTTCTCGACCTCGAAGTTCAGTGTGCCGACCCCGTCCGGGTGCTTCTTCAGGAAGCGCGCGGCCCGGCCGCCTTCACCCTCGGGGGCTATGCAGACGACCACACAGTTTCCGGCCATGAAGGCGACGGATTTCTGTTTCCCGCGCCGGGTGAGGTCCGGGGAACTCTCGCCGATCTCGGCGAAGTCCATCATGTCGACGTAGAAGCGCCGGGAGCGCTCCAGATCATGGACGTAGTAGTGGACCGACTCCAGGCGCTTGATGCCCAGGGGTTCGAGCGTGCTCATGGCTGCGATCTTAGATCCCCCGAGGAGCACACGCGGTCCGGCCGCGGCGGCCGCGGGTCGGGCAAGGCCGGACGTCTATGATTCCGGGCGCGCCCCCTCCTCCATTCGGCGCAGATTAGAGAGTTCCATGAAAGCCATTGGTTGCCTCGTTGTCACAGTCCTCCTCGCCGCCGGAATTGGCCTTGCCCTGATGGGCAGCTACAACAATCTGGTCGGCCTTTCCCAGGCCGTGGATGCCCAGTGGGCGCAGGTCGAAAGCGCCTACCAGCGCCGCGCCGACCTCATTCCGAACCTCGTGGCCACCGTCTCGGGGGCCGCGAATTTCGAGAAGTCGACGCTCGAGGCGGTGACCCAGGCGCGCGCGAGTGTGGGGCAGGTTCGGGTCAACCCGGGCGATGCCGCTTCCATGGCGGAGTTCGAAAGGGCGCAAGGCGGCCTCTCCTCGGCCCTCTCTCGTTTGCTCGTGGTCTCGGAGCAGTATCCAGACCTCAAGGCGAGCGCCAATTTCCGCGACCTCCAGGTTCAGCTTGAAGGGACCGAGAACCGGATCTCGGTGGAGCGCAACCGCTTCAATGAGAAAGCGCAGATCTACAACACCGCCATTCTCAAGATGCCCGCGCGTCTCTTCGCGGGTCTTTTCGGCATGAAGGAGAAGCCTTACTTCAAGTCGACCGCGGGCAGCGAGAAGGCGCCGAGCGTCAACTTCAACTTTGGAGCCTCACCCGCCCCTTCGCCGTCCAACTGACCTTTGAGCCACACCGCCAAGTCCGGGTCGCACTTCGTGGCCATGGCGGTCTTCGTCCTGGCTGTGCTCGCTTTTGTCGTTCCGACGACGACGCTGGCTCAGCCGCAGGCCCCGCCGCCGCCGGTCAACTTCTTCACGGACACCGCGGGAGTCGTATCTCCTGACGTCGCCGCGCGGCTCGAAGCACGTCTTCGCGAGTTCCAGACCACGTCGTCGAATCAGGTTCTGGTCGTCGTCGCGGACCGTGTGCCCGACGGCTACACCTCGATGGAGGAATACGCGAATCGCACCGCCGAGGCCTGGCGTGTCGGTGACAAGGCCCGGGACAACGGCGCCGTCCTCTTCGTTTTCGTGGCCGACCGCAAGATCCGGATCGAGGTGGGGTATGGCCTTGAAGGCGCGCTGCCGGACGCGCTCGCTTCGCGCATCGTCAATGAAGAAATCACGCCGCGCTTCAGATCCGGCAACTATGGAGAAGGCTTGCTGGCGGGCGTTGAAGCCATCATCGCGGCGACGAAGGGCGAATATCAGCCCGTCCGGTCGAGCGGCCGCGGCTCGTCGAGGACGCTTCTCATCATTCTCCTCGTCTTCTTCTTCCTCTTTGTCGGCGTCCTCCTTCCCCTGCTGCGTGAGATCTACGCTATCACGAACTCGCGAACCTATTCGGGCCGCGGGGGATCTCGTGGAAAATCGAGTGGCTGCTGGGGTTCATCGGGGGATTGGGATGGCTGGTCGGCCGGTAGACGGGCAGGCTCTTGGGGCCGTTGTGGGGGCGGACGCTTT
>CAZBTT010000717.1:0-2488 GCA_964494295.1 uncultured Acidobacteriota bacterium | reverse complement strand
GAGCCAGGCGAACTCGACGCCGGTGACCGATGGAAAAACGGTCGTGACGATTCTGGGTTCTGAGGGTGTCGCGGCGTTCGACATGCAGGGAACGCTCAAATGGCGGGCCGATCTGGGTGTCTTGAACCCCGGCCTTTATGGCGATCCCACCTCAGAATGGGGTTACGCGAGTTCGCCGGTCATCTTCGAGGATCGCGTCATCATCCAGGTGGACCGTCACAAGGACTCTTATCTGGCGGCGTTCGATCTGGGCAGCGGAAAGCAGCTTTGGAACGTCCCGCGCGTCGAACGGCCGGTGTGGAGCACACCCACGCTGCACACCGCGGGGGGGCGCACCGATCTGATCGTGGTCGGCGGCGAATACGTGAAAGGCTACGACCCGCGCACGGGAGCGGAGCTTTGGAAGTTCAAGGATGTCGCCGAGGTGAAGACTCCAACTCCCTTTGTGGCGGACGACCTGATCGTCTTCTCGGGCGGCTACCGCGGCCGACCCATCTTCACGATCAAGACCGGGGCGAAGGGCGACATCTCGGAGCCTGAAAACGCGAAGTCCGGCGCATGGCTCGCGTGGCGCACCGAAGCGGGCGGTCCCTACACAACCACCCCGCTCGCGTACCAAGGCGTCCTCTATGCAGTACGCGACGAGGGGATTCTTGGAACCTACGATCTCAAGACCGGCGCGCTGCTCTATCGAGAACGCACGGGCGCCACGCACAGCGCGTCTCCGATCGCGAGCGACGGACGCGTCTACCTCGCGGCCGAGGGCGGCGAGGTGATCGTCATCAAGGCGGGCCGAACGTTCGAGGTCCTCACGAGGATCGACATGGGCGCGCCCCTCATGGCGACACCGGCGATCTCGAACCGCACTCTGTTCATCCGTACGCCCGGTGAGGTCTACGCCGTCGGCGCAACGCCTGTATCGAAGACAGCAGCCCGTTAGGCCGGTCTCAACTTCGTCACGCCGCCGCAGGTATCCTTCGCCTCCGGCCGGCTCTCGGACTGCGCGCGCTCCCCTGAGGGCGCAGACCCCGTTCGTCGTCTCGAATTATGACTATTGATGTCATATATCGACGGCTAGCCTCCCGGTTTGAATTTCGAGGCGTCGCCCTCGTGAACGAAGGAAACCGCAGCCATGAATCTGAGCCAGAAGGCCGACGCGTCGAAACACGACGCCGGTGAGCGAAAAACACGTCGAGCGCGCGCCACGAAACTGGCGTTGATCCTGGGCGGCCTCGCGCTCGTGGCGTGCGGCGGCGCCCCTGCGGGCGGACCGGGTGGTCCGGGAGGCGGCATGCCGCCGAGCGCGGTGGAGATCGTGACCCTGGCCGAGAAGCCGATCGAGCAGACCACCGAGTTTGTGGCTACGCTGAAATCGCGTCGGTCCTCCACCATCCAGCCCCAGGTCGAGGGCTTCATCACGCGCATTCCCGTGCGCTCGGGCGATCGCGTCGCCGCGGGGGCCACGCTCTTCGAGGTGGACTCAGGCCCACAGCAGGCGGTCCTCGCTTCGCAGCAGTCGATGCGCGCCGCGCGCGCGGCCGAAGTCGAGTACGCGCGGCAGCAGGCGACACGCACCAGGAAACTGTTCGAGGCGGGCGCTTCTTCCGAGCGCGACGCCCAGGAAGCCGACACCGCGCTGCGCACCGCGGAAGCCCAGCTCAAGGCGGCCGAGGAGCAGGTCGGTCAACAGCGAGCTCAACTCGGTTACTACAGAGTCTCCGCCCCCGCCGCAGGCGTGGTGGGCGACATTCCAGTGCGGGTGGGCGACCGCGTCACCAGTTCGACGGTGCTCACCACCGTCGACCAGAACGACGCGCTCGAGATCTACGTCAGCGTGCCGGTGTCCCAGGCCACCGGTCTCAAGGTCGGCCTCCCGATCCGCATCATGGACGACGCGGGCCAGGTGATCGCCACGAACAAGGTGTCGTTCGTTTCGCCCAACGTCGATGACGCGACGCAGACGGTGCTCGCGAAAGCGGCCGTTGTGGAAGGCCGCGGGGCCTTCCGCGCCGACCAGTTCGTGCGCGTTCGGATTGTGTGGCGGTCCGAACCCGGCCTCACCGTGCCGGTCACCGCGGTGAACCGGGTGAATGGACAGTACTTCGCTTTCGTGGCGGAGAAGGCCGACGCCGGTCTCGTCGCGAAACAGCGCGCGGTGCAGCTCGGCGACATCATCGGCAACGACTACGTCGTGCGCGAGGGCCTCAAGGCAGGCGAGCAGCTCATCATCGCCGGCCTCCAGAAGATCGGGGATGGCGCGCCGGTGAGCCCCGCCGCCCCGGCGCCCGCGCCCGCTGCGGCGACTCCCGAGGCCAAGGCCACGCCAGAACCAACGAAGGGTTCATAAGCCAATGCTTGCTGACGTCTTCATCCGCAGGCCCGTCCTCGCGACGCTCTGCTCGCTCCTCATCATCCTCGCGGCGGCGGTGTCGATTCCACCCCTGCCGATCCCCCGGTACCCTGACATGGCGCCCCCCCCGCCCACCGC
>CAZBTT010000716.1:0-2492 GCA_964494295.1 uncultured Acidobacteriota bacterium | reverse complement strand
CCGTGAGGGTCGAGCCAGTTCGCCATTTCGTAGAGCGTATGTCCGACCGAGTCGCGCGCTCGATAACCGTGCGCCTCCGCGGGCAGGAACACGAGTTTCGCAGTCGCCCCATGACCCTTCAAAGCGGCGTAGAAACGTTCCGACTGAATGGGAAAGGTGCCGGTGTTGGTATCGGCGGCGCCGTGGATGAGGAGGATCGGCTCCTTGATCCTGTCCGCGTAGGCGAAAGGCGACATTCCCATGTAGGTATCGCGCGCCTGCCAGAACGTGCGGTCTTCGGCCTGGAAGCCGAAGGGCGTGAGGGTTCGGTTGTAAGCGCCGCTACGGGCGAGCCCGGCTGCGAAAAGATCGGTGTGCGCGAGGAGGTTCGCGGTCATGAAACCGCCATACGAATGGCCGCCCACCGCCACCTTTCTCGGATCGGCGAGGCCCATGTCGACGATCACCTTGACCGCGGCCTCGGCCGAGGCGACAAGCTGCTCGATATACGTGTCGTTTGGCTCCTTGCCGTTCTCCCCGACGATGGGCATGGTCGGATCATCGAGGATGCCGTAGCCCAGGGTGAGCAGGAAGAGATGAGAAGCGCCCTGCGGCCGCTCGAAACGATAAGGAGACCCTGTGACCTGAGCCGCGGCCTGGGTTGACTGGAACTCCCGGGGATAAGCCCACAGCAGGAAGGGAAGCGGCCCCTTGTCCTTCGTGTAGCCCTTCGGCAGATAGAGCTTCGCCGTGAGTTCTACGCCGTCCTTGCGCTTGTACTTGAGCAGTTCGGGTTTGAGTTCGCCGAGTTCGGGCGAGGGATCCTTGAAATCGGTGAGCCGTGTCTCTGCCTTCGTGCCCAGGTTCAAGAGGAAGTAGTTGGGCGGCTCCGTGACCGACTCGCGGCGGACGAGCAGGGTCCGAGCGTCCAGAAGGGCCACGGGCAGTTCGTATCTCGGCGCCGCGGACCGGAAGAGGCGCGTGGTCTTCTTCGTGACCGGATCGAACGAGTCGAGAAACGGCTGGTCGCCGTCGGAGGAGGCGCCCGCGCCGGAGAGGTAGAAAGCCTTGCCATCAGCCGAGGCCTGAAGCACGGGCCCGTGCGCGGTCTGGGACGTGAGGAAGACGCCGGGAGCGGTGTAGCGGTCTTCTGAGGAACGGTCCCAGACGATCTCCGGGGAGGCGCCCACCCGCGCGCGCCAGGTCCGCGTGCGGCGGGTCTTGTTCCAGCGCTCCGAAACGAAAACGGTTCCATCCGCCGCGAACTCGGACTTCTCGTGACGGTAGTCGAGTTCCATGAACGTGAGCGGCGCGGTGGTGAAGGGTGCGGCGAGCGTCATGACGGCATCACGTTTCGTGGCGGGATTGGCGGGGTTGCCCTTGTCGAGCGCCTCGGCCCAGACCAGGGTCGAGGGCGCGCCGCCCCGCCAATTGAGCTCGCGAGGACCCACCGGTGTCGAGTCCGACGCGATCGAGATGCCGTCTTGCAGGGGTGTTTCCGCAAGCCGCTTGGCCAGCGTGCCGTCGGAGGCCCAGATCTCGGTGGTGGTGGGGAAACGCGTGAATGGCACCACGTAGCTGAAAGGGCGCGAGATCTTCTGGACCAGAACGTACTTGCCGTCAGGCGAAGGGACCGCCCGGCGGTACAGACCCCATGGACCGATGGGAACCTCGGCGCCGTCGAGTGTGATCCGCACCGGTTGGGATGTCGCGTAGTGCTCGAAGATCGCCTCATCGCCCGCGTCTTGAAGCATGTCCTGGAACGTCGGGTTCGGAGTGGCGCGTCCCTTCGTTTCCTGGATGGCCGGGCCACTCGGCGTCACCGACTTTTCGGGAGGGCTTCCCGCGGCGCGCATCAGACAGACCAGAGCGTCGCTCGCGGACCAGGAGCACGGGGAGGTGAGGACTCCCGAGAGCCGGGCTTCGGTGAGTTTCCGGGTCGCTCCGGTGGCGACGTCAGCCACCGCGAGTTCGAGACCGTCGTCCGTGCTGAGGATCATGGCGAGAGACTTCGAATCCGGAGAGAAGTTGACCTGGGCGATGCGGCGTCCTCCAGGAACTTGAACGCTCAACGGCGCGGGCATCGAGGGCGTCACCGGTGTCTTCGACGCTTTGGTCTTCGCGACGCCGGTCGAGGGAATCGCAATGAGCTTCAGGCCGCTCATGAAGGTCTCTCGGGAGCCCGCATAGGAGCGCGGGTTGATCCGTAACCCGGCAAGACGCAGTTCCGGCGCGCCGACCTCGGAGATGGGCGGCAGCGCCGGTCGCTCCATCACCAGCAGCCACTTCTGATCCGGGGAGAGCCTGACGTTGGGCGAAGGGGCCGCATCCAGGATCGCCGGTATGGGTGAGGGCGGCTCCTTGTACTGCGAGACGTCCGCGGGAAGGGCGGCCAGAAGGACGAGGAAGAGGTGATTCATAGGTGTCTCCGTTCGGGTCGCTCGACGCGTCTCATGGACCGCGGCCAGTCTAGTGAATTTTTTGAACCCGGGGTCCGACGGACCGGGCGTCAG
>CAZBTT010000715.1:0-2493 GCA_964494295.1 uncultured Acidobacteriota bacterium | reverse complement strand
GCTTCTTGCCCTTGTTCTTGTCCTTCTCCTTCGACTTCTCTTTGTCCTTTTTCGGGTGGTCTCTGGTATCCCGTTCCTCGACCGGCCCGGGGGGGCTCTCGGGCGGGAGAGGCGAGGGCGCCAGGGCCTCGAGAGGGAGAAGGGGCGGAGGCTCGGAGGAGCCTGGCTTCTGGGGATCAGAACTGGGATTGAAAGGAATCATTCACGCCCTGGGTTGCGCATAGGATAAGGCAAATGAAGAGGTTCAAAGGTTGATTCACGCCCTTCTCGTACTTTCCATCGCCGCTCAGGCCGGACCCCATGTCCCGCGGCTTGATCCCAAGAGCCTTGCCAACGAGCACGAAAGTCATCGTTTCGTCACCGCGCAGGCCCCGTGTCTGACGCCGGACATGGTCAGCGCCGAGATCGATCGGCTCTCCACGCGCCACTCCGGCCACGTCAGGACCGAGGTCATCGGAACGTCTTTCGGCGGGAAGAACATCCGCCTCGTGTCGATCGGTCAAGGGCCGAGGTCGATCCTCCTCTGGTCGCAGATGCATGGCGACGAGCCCTCCGCGACTCCCGCGGTGCTCGACCTCATCGACTACTTCGCGCGCGAATCGGCGCGGCCGGAGATCGCGAAGATCCTCGCCGCCTTCACGCTGCGCATCATTCCGATGCTGAACCCGGACGGGGCGGCGCTCTACGAGAGACGCAACCTCCAGGGCATCGACATCAACCGCGACGCGTTGATGCTCACGACACCCGAGGGCATCCTCCTGAAATCGATCCGCGACCGTTTCGCGCCCATCCTCGGCTTCAATCTCCACGACCAGGGCCGCCGGATCACGGTCGGCGAGACCGGCGTCTTGTCCTCGATCTCTCTGCTCGCGGTCGCAGGCGACGCGGAGGGAACGCTCACCCCGGGACGACTTCGGGCGAAGCGGGTGGCGAGCGAGATCGCAGGGACTCTCGCTCCGATGATCCCCGGAGGAATCGCCCGCTACGACGAAGACTGGAACCCGCGCGCCTTCGGCGACAACGTGACTGCCTGGGGAACTCCCGTCGTCCTCATCGAAAGCGGCGGCTTTCCGAAGGGCGGCGGCTTCCGCGAGCTGACGCGACTCAACTTCGTGGCCCTGGTCAAAGTCCTCGAGGGCCTGTCCATCAACGACCTGGAGGACGCGTCGCCCGACGTCTACGATCGCCTCCTCCGGAACAAGTCCGAGGCGTACGCCGATGTCGCGATCACCGGCGTTTCGATTCTCGAGCCGCGAACGGGCAAGTGGTTCCGAGCGGATGTGGCCTTCGATGTCCTCGCTTCAGATCAGACCATCGCGGGTTGCGCGGCCACGCCGAGGACGGGAAGCCGGGTCGTCGAGGTGGGTGACAGCCGGGTCGTGTCTCCGGCCCGCAAGGTCCCTGGGCGGGAAATGGCGCTCGCGCCCCTCTCGAGAGATCGGGGCCTCAAGGCGGGCGAGGTGACGCGTGAAGCCCTTCTGGCCACCAGGCCCGACGTTCCGTCGTCTCTAACCGACCCCCAGGCCCTCCTCCGCGAGCTGCGCCTCGCCCCGTCTGGAATCACCCGCGGCGGCTCCGCCAGCTTCGTGCTTTGGGTGAAGAACCGCACGGGCGAAGGCGGGCGATACTTCGCGGTGGTGGACGGCGTCGGTTTCCCGGCATCGTTCGACTGACCCGCCGGCTTTTCTCGGCCACATAAGAACGAAAGGAGCCCGGATGCCCTGTTGCCCGACACCCGGGCCCCGTTTGAAGCCCGCGACCGACTTCGATTTTGCCCCGCCCGTGGAACACCTGCAGGGGTCCCGTCACCTGACTAGGAACAGAGAACCGGGACTCCTCCATCCATGTTGAGACGGGCGCAGACTGCGGAGAAACCGGATCAGGAAAACTCGAGGAATCCGCGAAACCTCACCGGCCTCCTCCGGGAGTGGAGCGCAGGCTCGACCGAAGCGCGGGATCAGGTCTTCGAATCCGTCTACGCCGAACTGCGGGCCCTCGCGAGTCTCTACCTGCGGGACGAGACCCGCGCGCGTCAATCGATCCAGCCCACCCTGCTCGTCAACGAGGTCTACCTCCGGCTCGTGCGGCAGAACTCACCCTGGCGCGACCGCCTTCATTTCTTCGGCGTAGCTGCGCAGGCGATGCGGCGGATTCTCGTGGACCAGGCGCGACGACGAAGCGCTCGCAAACGAAACGCCACGCTAGGAGCCTGCGCCGCAGACGGGCCCCCGTCCACCAGACGGAACTCCGTCCGGGCGTCGAAGGGGCTTGAGGTCGCGATGGGCGGGGACGAGGCCCACCCACCAGGCGACGCGATCGACATGATCCGGCTGGACCGCGCCCTCGCGAAACTTGCGAGCGTCGACCCGCGGCAGAGCCGGATCGTCGAACTTCGCTTCTTCGCGGGTTTGTCCATCGAGGAAACCGCCCGGGTTCTCGATCAGTCCACCGCGACCGTGAAACGGGAGTGGTCGACGGCGCGGGCCTTTCTGA
>CAZBTT010000714.1:0-2494 GCA_964494295.1 uncultured Acidobacteriota bacterium | reverse complement strand
GGCATGCACTCGCCCGAGACCGGCGGTCCGCAGGTGCTGATGGAACTCGCGTACCGGCTGATCGTCCAGGAAACGCCGTTCATCCAGGAAATCCGGAACAACGTGATCACCTTCATCACCCCCGTGATCGAACCCGACGGTCGCGACAAACACGTCGATACCTACTACTACGGGAAGAAGACCGGGAAGCCGCGTCCGCCGCTCATGTACTGGGGCAAATACGTGGCCCACGACAACAATCGCGACGGTATGGGCCAGTTTCTGAACCCCACCCGCGCGGTCACCAAGACCCAGCTCGAGTGGAAGCCGATTGTCATGCACGATCTGCACGAAGCGCAGTCGTACCTCTACTCGTCCACCGGCACCGGTCCCTACAACGAAGCCATCGATCCGATCACGGTGTCCGAGTGGTGGGACTTCGCGAACCACGACGTGCAGGAGCTGACCAAACGGGGCGTGCCGGGTGTCTTCACGTACGGCTTCTACGATGGCTGGACGCCCAACTACATGTTCTTCATCGCGCATTCGCACAACGCGATCGGGCGCTTCTACGAAGTCCAGAGCTACGGTCCGGACAACAACGAAAACCTGCGCCTGCCCGCAACGGCCACAAGCCGCGAGTGGTTCCGTCCGAACCCTCCACTGCCCTCGATCAAGTGGGGGCCGCGCAACAACACCAACATCCAGCAGTCGGGAGTCCTGTTCTCTCTCTCGCACATGGCGAAGAACCGCCAGAAGTACATGGAGAACTACTGGCTCAAGAACAAGCGTTCCGTGGACAAGGGCAAGAACGGCCCGGTTCACGCGTGGGTGATTCCCGCGAACCAGCGCCGCAAGGGCGAAGTCGCGGATTCGATCAACGAACTTCTTCGCCAGGGCCTCGAAATCCATCGCGCCACCGCCGCGGTCAAGGCGGGTAACGTGAGTGTTGACGCCGGCGACTACGTGATCCGCGCCGATCAGCCCTACCGCACACTCGCCGACATGTACTTCTCGATTCAGAACTACCCGGCCCAGAACCCGCGCCCCTACGACGACACCGGCTGGACGTTCCAGTACATGCGCGACATCGACCTCAAGACGGTGGGGGACAAGTCCATCCTCTCGGCCTCGATGACTCCGGTGACCGCGCCCGTGAAAGCTACGGGCGGGATCGAAGGATCGGGCAAGACGCTGGTCGTCGAGCACACGTCTGACAACTCTCTCGTCACCTTCCGGTTCAAGAACGCGTCGGTCGCGATGGAGGCGGCCGAGGATGACTTCGAACTGAACGGGCGACAGGTTCGCGCGGGTGCTTTCATCGTGAAGGACTTCGACCGGGCGAAGCTCGAGCCCGTGGTCAAGGATCTCGGTCTCACCGCCTGGGCCGTCGATACGCTTCCCACGGTGAAGACGCACGCCCTTGACCTGCCGCGGATCGGCTATGTCCATTCTTGGCAGAGGACGCAGGACGAAGGCTGGGTTCGCGCCGCTCTCGACACATTCGGCGTGCCCTACACGTACTTCGCCGACCAGAAACTGCGCGAAGGCAACCTCCGCGCGAAGTATGACGTGATCATCTTCCCGCACGTCGGCGGCACCGCGCAGAGTCAGATCAACGGCATTCCGAAGACGGGGCCGGACGCGGTTCCGTACAAGAAGTCCGATCTCACGCCCAATCTCGGCATACTGGATCAGTCCGACGACATCCGCGGCGGCATGGGCATGGAAGGCCTCACCGAACTCGCGAAGTTCGTCACCGAGGGCGGCACACTGATCACCGAAGGTTCAACCGCGGTGATCTTCCCCGAGTACGGGATCACGTCCGGCGTGACCGTCGAGCGGCCGGCGCAGCTCTTCGTCCGCGGCTCGGTGATGCGCGGCAAGTGGGGCGACCGCAAGAGCCCGATCGCGTACGGCTACGACGCATCCGACCTGCCCGTCTACTTCAACCAGGATCCCGTTCTCAACGCCGGCGGCGGCTCGGGCATTCCCGCGGAATTCGCGGGTTTCCTTGGCGGCGGCGGACCGCCGAACGCAGGCCTGGGTCAGATCATCACGCCCATGGCGACGCCGCTTCGGATCAATCCCCTGGAGCCTGCTGATGCCCCTGCCGCGGCGGAGCGTCCGCAGGCGGATGAAGCCGCCGCCTTCCGTGGAATGGCCGCCGCGTTTGGTGTGAACCTCGATGCCGGAGCGCGTCCCCGGGTCGTCCTCTCGTTTCCCACGAACCCGAACGACATGCTGCTCTCCGGTTCGCTCACCAATGGGCAGTTCCTGTCGAACCGCGCCGGTGTCGTCGATACCGTCTATCCGGCGACCTACAGCTATCTCACGTCGACCGGGCCCGACGGCATCGGCGACCCCATGCCCGTCTACTGCGTGCGCTTCGATCCGGAGGACCTCTGGAAAGGCAATACGGAAAAGAACGAGGCGATCTACGCCGACATCTTCGAAGCCTATCTCGACAAGCCGAATTGACGCCGGTGCCGCAGCCGCCGTTCGTGCCGCCGGC
>CAZBTT010000713.1:0-2498 GCA_964494295.1 uncultured Acidobacteriota bacterium | reverse complement strand
CCGGTGAGCCGGTCCAGCTCAGCAGTGCGGGACACCTTCTGGAGCGCCTCTTCACAGGTCGACGCCGCGGTTTGCGCGCGACGTGCGGCGGCCGCAAGCAAGGCGTTGGCCTCGAGGAGGCGGGCGGTTCGCTCCCTCAGTTCCACTTTGGCTTCTTTCACTTCGTGCTGGAGCTCTTCGAGATCCGCGCGCGCGACCGTCGCTTCCTCGCGCACCTCGGCGAGTTGTTCCTGGAGCGCCGCCACCTGCTCGCCCTCGCGCGGCCGTTCGGGGTCGCTCATGCGGGCGTCCTCCCTTGTGAGCGGCTCAATTCATCAAACAGCATCGCTTGACCCCCAGTCTGCAACATCGAGGTCGCAAACCTCCGTGCGACAACGAACCCAGAGAAACCGTCGAAAATGCCCGCCCGACGTGCGCCACCGTACATACCGGGCGCGAAACCACCCGCTAGTCTGGTTTCGTCACCGACACCCACGCACGCCCCGAAGCCGCGCTCCGCCGGCGGTCGGCTGTCCTCCGGGAGTGAACATGAGAGTTTCGGTCAACAAGGCGCTCGCCCATTTGAGTTTCTGGCTCGCCACCCTGGTGATGGCGGTCATGGGCTGGACGTTGTACGTCGCGGGCTTGCGCGAAACCGAGTCCGCGAAACAGGTGGGCCACACCCAGGACGTTCGCGCGGAGGTGTCGAGGATCAGCGACCTCGCGCGGCGCGCGGAAGAGGCGCAGCGCGGCTATCTGCTTTCCGGCGGCGTGGGCTTTCTCGGGCAGCGCGAGGCGGCGTTCAAGGGGATGAGCGAGGCCCTCGGCGCGGTGCGGGAGTTGACGGTCGACAGTCGAAGCCAGCAGCTTCGGGTCTCTCAGCTCGAGAAGCTGATCGCCATGCGCGTCGCTCGCCTTAGGTTCGACGGTCGGATGCGTCGCGCGGTGAGCGACGAAGCGAACGCCAAGATACGCGAACTGATCACGGAGCTGAGGCGTGAGGAGCTGCGCCTCCAGCAGGAGTACCGCGACGCCGCGGAGGATCGTCACGCCGTCGAGAACCGCGCGCTCGTATCGGGTGTTGTCTTCGGACTCATCGTCCTCGTGCCGGGCTACCTCGGGTTCGTCCTGCAGAGCCGGGCGCGGCGACAGACCGAGAACATGTTGAGGGTGATGGCGGACAGCCTGCCCGGCGCCATGTACCAGCTCAAACACAACGCGAAGGGCGAGCCGCGTCTCACCTTCATGGGCGCCGGCATCACCAAAGTCTGTGGAATCGAGGCGGCGGGCGAAGATGGCGGCCTTCCCGACTGGGCGGTGATGGTCGACCACATCGACGAACGGGATCGGAGCGAGTTCAGCACGGCCCTCGCCCGCGCGAAGCGCTCGTTCGAGGCCTTCCGCCTGAACTATCGGGTCCGGCATCGCGACGGCACCGTGCGCTGTCTCCATCACGAGGCCTCTTTGGTGAAGCAGTCGGACGGGGCCATTCTGCAAAACGGGTACATTGCGGACAACACCGAACAGAAGCGGCTGGAGGACGCGCTGCAGGACGCGAAGGAGGCCGCGGATTCGGCGAATCGGGCGAAGGGAACGTTCCTCGCCACCATGAGTCACGAGATCCGCACGCCGATGAACGGCGTGCTCGGTCATCTCGAGCTGCTGAGCCTCACCAGGCTCGACGGGGATCAGCGCGCGACCCTTGGCATCGTGCGCGAGTCGAGCAAATCGCTGCTCCGCATCATCGACGACATCCTGGACTTCTCGAAGATCGAAGCGGGCAAACTCGAGGTGCGTCCGGAGCCGGCATCGATCACCGAAATCCTCGAAGGCGTTCACAATATCTACGCGGGCAACGCGAGCAGCAAGGGCCTCTCCTTCGGCGTGGTGGCGGATCCGCTCATCAGCCCTGCCCTGTTGGCCGACCCCCTGAGGCTTCGCCAGATCCTCAACAACTTCGTCAGCAACGCGCTCAAGTTCACCGCGCGCGGAGGTTCGATCCAGATCGAGGCGAAACTCATCGACCGGGTCGACGGAGAAGAGCGGATCAGCTTCTCGGTCAAGGACACCGGAGTCGGCGTTTCTCTCGAGGACCAGCGTCGTCTCTTCCAACCGTTCTCGCAGATCGATGGCGATGCTCAACGCGGCCGTGCGGCCGGAACTGGTCTGGGACTCACGATCTGCCGGCGTCTCGCCGCCATGATGGGCGGCGCCGTCGACATGGTGAGCGAACCTGGAAAAGGAACCACCATGATTTTGACCCTGTCCTTGAAGGTCGCGGATCCCGACGACCTGAAACGCCTCGATCCCGCGGTCGAACGCGAACGCGTGAGAAGCAGCGCGCGGCTGCGTCGCCTGCCTCCGACCACGGAGGAAGCGGAGCGCGAGCACACGCTCGTCCTCGTGGTGGACGACCATCCGACCAATCGCATGCTCCTGGTGCGGCAGGTGCTGGCCCTCGGCTACGCCGCGGAGAGCGCCGAAAACGGAGTCCTGGGTCTCAAGGAATGGACCTCCGG
>CAZBTT010000712.1:693-2518 GCA_964494295.1 uncultured Acidobacteriota bacterium | reverse complement strand
CCTGTCCAGGTCGGTCGCTGCCTTCGAACCCCCTCGGCGTTTAACCCCGCCCCCGGCCTTTGGCCGCCGGACTCCCCATTTGCGGGGGTCGTTCCTTTTGGAGCGGGTTCGAGATCTTCGTGGCAGCTCTTTGATGGAGGCCCACCGTGTTCGACGTTCGAGTTCCTTTTCTACTTGCCGCACTCGCGTTGGCGAGTCCTGCTCTCGCGCAGCCCACCGAAGCCGATCGGCTGCGGGCCGAGGTCGAGGCGCTGCGCCTCGAGTTTTCGAGCCGCATCGCGGCACTCGAAGCCCGTCTCAAAGCCGTGGAGGGTGCGGCGCCTCCAGAGGCATCAACCAGCGCGCCTGCCCCCGCCGCCGTTCCGTTGACCGCACCGCCTTCCCCATCGTCGAAGATGTTCAATCCAGACATCGCCGCGATCGGAGACTTCATCGGCGCTGCGGGAAAAAGCCCGGGCGGCGGTGAACCCTCCCTCGAATTCCACGAAGCCGAGATCTCGCTCCAGGCGATCGTCGATCCGTACGCTCGCGCCGATGTATTCCTGACCTTTGGGCCCGAGGAGGTCGGGATCGAAGAGGCGTTCATCACCTTCCCCACGCTCCCGGGCGGCCTTCTGATGAAGGTGGGACAGATGCGCGACGCCTTCGGGAAGATCAACGCCACCCACAATCACGTCCTTCCCTTCGCGGATCGTCCGCTGATGATTCAGAACCTTCTCGGCGGCGAAGAGGGACTGGGCGACTCAGGCATCTCCGTCTCGCGCCTTTTCCCCAACAGTTTCGCGTTCCTCGAAGCCACCGGCCAGGTGTACCGGGGAGAGTCGGCCATTTTCCGGGCGGAGAAACGCAAAGACCTCGCCTACGTTTCCCACCTCCGCGGTTATCGCGACCTGACGGAGTCCACGAACCTCGATCTCGGCGCCTCGTGGGCGCGTGGGCACAACGACGCGGGAGGAGGCGAGACCACCCGGCTCCTGGGCGCGGACGCCACGTTCCGCTATCGGCCCTTGAGGCGCTCGATCTACACGCACTTCCTCGCTCGCGGCGAGGTGGCCTGGAGCCGGCGTTCCGAGCTTCCCGGGCCCTCGTCGTTCGGCGCCTACGGATACCTCGAGTATCAGTTCGCACGGCGCTGGACCGCGGGCGCTCGCTTCGACACCGCCGAACGGGCGATCGATCCTTCCATCAAAGACCGAGGCGGCTCGTTCCTCATGACCTACAAGCCGAGTGAGTTCTCCCTCATCCGCGGCCAGTATCGCCACACCCGCTTCGGCGACGGCCGACCGCGAGCCAACGAGTTTCTCTTCCAGTTCCTCTTCTCCATCGGCGCCCACGGCGCCCACCCGTTCTAAGGAGCAGGCTCATGTTTCTCCGCTCTGCCGTTCTTTCCGCCATCGTGGTTTGCGGCCTGCCCGGCCTCGCGATGCACGCCGATGCGGGCCTCAAGGTCGTCACCACTACTGAGGATCTCGCTTCTCTGACCCGCGAGGTGGGCGGCGACCGGATCACCGTCGACGCCATCGCGAAGGGCTATCAGGATCCGCACTTCGTCGAGGCGAAGCCGAGCTTCATCCTGAAACTGCACGCGGCCCAACTGCTGATCGTGGTCGGACGCGAGATGGAGGTGGGGTGGCTGCCCCCACTTCTCCAGCAAAGCCGTAACGCGAAGATCCAGCCGGGATCGCCCGGCCCTCCCGACGCGTCCCTTACCGTCCGGAACCCCGCCAACCCCCAGGGCCAGAACACGCCGGCCACGGGAGACGTTCCACCCTTGCGGAACCCCCCCCACACGCCCCCACCCCGGACCGCGCCCCCCCCCCCGCCC
>CAZBTT010000712.1:0-683 GCA_964494295.1 uncultured Acidobacteriota bacterium | reverse complement strand
AGTATCAGGCGGGCCATGGTGGACGTTCTACCGTTCGGGAACCCCCACTACTGCCTCTACCCTGGCAATGGCCGGCGCATCGCGCAGGCCATTCAGGCGAGGTTGTCCGAACTCCAGCCCGCGGACACCGCGTTCTTTGCCCAGCGTCTCAGCGACTTCGACAAGCGCCTCGCCGAGGCCGAAAAACGCTGGGACGCCGCCCTGGCGCCCTACAAGGGGACGAAGATCGTCACCTATCACCGCTCATGGGCGAACTTCGTGGATCGTTTCGATCTCGACGTGATGGGCTACGTCGAACCCAAACCCGGGATTCCACCTTCTCCCCAGCACACGATCGCGCTGATCGCGGAAATGAAGAAGGCGAAGGCGACGATCATTCTGGTCGAGCCCTACTTCGACCTCAAGACGCCACGATCCGTCGCGCGAGAGACGGGCGGAACGGTTGTGGTTCTTTCACCTTCGGTGGGCGGAGAGAAAGACATCACGGATTACATCAGCCTCTTCGATCACGACGTGAAACTCCTGGTGGCTGCCCTCAAAGCCGCCGGACACTGAGCGATGGACACCACCATCCTGGAGTTCCTCGCCGCCCCCTTCGCGGCAAGCCTGATCCTGACCGGCATCCACGCCTACCTCGGCGTGCACGTGGTCGAAAGGGGGGTCATCTTCGTCGACCTCTCGCT
>CAZBTT010000711.1:1076-2534 GCA_964494295.1 uncultured Acidobacteriota bacterium | reverse complement strand
GTGCGCCGGCTCCCCCCCCCCGTCGCGGGTGGCTTCGGGCGTTGCCCTGTCCGCGCACGGCTGCTGGCTCACGAGGCCAGCGATGGGGTGGAACCGGACGAGGGACGTAAACCCGTCCGGGAAATAGCGCGCCCGGGGCGCGGGCTTGACGAGTTCGCGGAAACTGCGTACGCTTTCCGCAACGTCTAATTGTCATAATGTTATGACAATGTTTTGACCGGTTTTAGAGCCAGCCCTGCTTTCAGGCACGCCCCGCGGACCCCTTGACCCGCGGCCTACGGAGGTTTCCATGATCAGAGTTCTCTCAGTGACGCGGGCCACGGCGGTGGTGGCCCTGCTGGCCCTCCTCGTGGCCCCCGTGGCGGCCCAGAACATCGGCAAGACCACCGGGAACATACGGGGCGTGGTGAAGGACGACACCGGAGGCGTCCTGCCCGGCGTCACCGTCACTGCGACGAGCCCGAGCCTCGTCGGCGTGCGCACGGTGGTTACGGGCGCCGATGGCGGTTATGACTTCCCCGGTCTTGCCATCGGCGCCTACAAGGTCCAGGCGACCCTGTCGGGCTTCGCGCCCAGCGTCGTCCAGGGTCTCGATCTCAAAGCCGGCCAGACGCTGCGGGCCGACGTCGTGATGAAGGCGGGACTCACGGAAACCGTCACGGTGGAAGGGAGTTCGATCATCGACGTGGTCTCGGTGGAGCAGCAGAACAACATCTCCGCGGAGACTTTCAATGCCCTGCCCAAGGGCCGCTCGTGGGAGTCGATCGTCGAAATCGCGCCCTCGGTGAACACCGAAGACATCAACCGCACGCGAGGCCTTTCTTTCCAGGGGGCCTCGGTCCACGAGAACGTCTACATCGTCGATGGTGTGGACTCCACGGAAACCCTCACCGCGTCCCAGGGGCAGGATGTGGTGTTCGAGTTCCTCGACAACATCCAGGTGAAGTCGGGATTCCTGGGCGCGGAGTACGGCGGCGCGCTGGGCGGTGTGGTCAACATGCAGACGAAATCGGGCTCCAACGAATTTCGGGGTGGTCTCAACCTTCAGTATTCCGGGTCCCGGCTGACCGGCGATCCTCGTCCGCGCCTGCGCGCCGATGGGACGTACATCACCGACCCGGAGGACGAGAGCCGCGTGCTCGACTTCGGCGGCTTTCTGGGTGGGCCGATCCGGAAGGACAAGCTCTGGTTCTTCGCGGGCCTCATGCCCCAGAACACCGACAGCACCCGCACCGTGAACTATCCCGCCACCGCGACCCTGGCCGCGAAGTCCGTGACCGTCGACAACACGATCCGTCGCCCCTTCGCCTCGGCGAAGGTGACCTGGCGCGCCGCCTCCGACTTGACCGTGAACCTGAGCCACCAATACGCGCCGCGCAAGGACGTGGGCCGCCTCCCCTCGTTCGACCTCACCGACGATCGGGCCAACAACTTCGCCGATCTCGGCACGGATCGCAA
>CAZBTT010000711.1:0-1066 GCA_964494295.1 uncultured Acidobacteriota bacterium | reverse complement strand
ACTTACTCGCTGAACGCCGACTGGGTTGCGAGTCCCTCCGTCTTCGTCAACGCCTTCGCCGGCTACTACACGCAGCGAGGCGGCACCCTGGGTGTCCCGGTGGGGGATCACATACGCTGCGTCACCTCGAACCGCACCATCGCCGGGGTCACCAGTGATCTCGGGTGCGACGCAAACTTCCAGACCCTCGTCAGTAACAACAGCACTCCCGTGGACGAAAACGACCGTCTGAGCATGGGAGGGTCGGCGAACATCAGCTTCAAAGCCGCGGGCAACCACTCGCTCAAGATCGGGGCCCAGTACGCGCTGCCGAAGAGCACGATCGAGAACTTCCTCACCGGCGAGCGTTTCGATCTTCACTGGAACCTCTCCCAGATCGGCATCCGCGGCCAGTACGGCTACTGGAGGAACATCACGATCTCGAATCGCGGGGCGGCGAAAGCGAAGACCGCCGCGGTCTTCCTGCAGGATCAGTGGACGAAGGACCGCTTCACTTTCAATCTCGGCCTCCGTCTTGAGAACGAAGTCGATGAGCCGCTGGTCTCTTCCGCCGATCGCGTCGACCGCAAGATCCGATTCGGGTGGGGCGAGAAGGTGGCCCCCCGTGTCGGCGTCGCGTGGGACGTCAAGGGCGACTCGACCTGGCGGGTGTACGCCAACGCGGGCTACTTCTACGATGTCTTGAAGCAGACGGCGACCCAGCTCCTGTTCGGTTCCCGGGAGTTCCGCTTCGACTATTACCGGCTCGACACCCTGAACTGGCGAAGCCTCGGAAAGGCCGCGGCCGCCGCCGCCGGCACACCCTTCTTCGTTCTCAATTTCGGCGGCGCCGCCCCCTACGTTCCTCCCGATACGAAGCCCACCCGCAGCGATGAGTTCGCGCTCGGCACGGATTATCAGCTCGGGAAGAACTGGGCGCTCTCCGCGCAGTACATCCACCGGGCGCTTCAAAACGCCATCGAAGACTTCGACGTCACGCCCATCACGGTCGACGGTGTCCGCTACACGAAAGTCATCGGCAACCCGGGCCGGGGGATCCTGACCCAGCCCTTCGCGGGCCTGCCGG
>CAZBTT010000710.1:0-2535 GCA_964494295.1 uncultured Acidobacteriota bacterium | reverse complement strand
AACGCCAACTTCAGAAACCGGCTGAAATGGGGCGTTCTCGAACGGGTTTCTCAGCGAGGAGCCATTCCGTGCTGCGGAGCGAGCGCGAGCGCTGCCCGCAGGGCAGGGCAACGCCTGGCCTTGGGCCGCGAAGCAACCCGGTCCCACCACTACCGGCTTCGTTCCGCTACGCGACGGTGAAGCGGTCGCCGCCTGCGCGTTTGGCGGCGTAGAGGCGCTCGTCGGTGATGGCCAGGAGTTCCTCCGGAGTCCGGGCATCCTCGGGGACGCTGGCCCCGCCGAGCGAGAAACGCGGGGTGTCGAAGGGGAAGGGTGGGGAGGCCGCCCGCCACAACCGTCGGAGCTCTTCGGTGGTCCGCTCGAACAGGCCGGCCGCGATCGAGGTCGGGCCGCCCGCGATCAGTATCGCGAACTCCTCGCCGCCGTAGCGGCACACCGTGTCGTTCTGGCGGGCCACCGTGCGCAAAGCTTCGCCGAAGAGAGCGAGGACGCGGTCGCCCATCGGATGGCCGAACGTGTCGTTGATCTTCTTGAAGGAGTCGAGGTCGATCAGGAGCAGAAGGAGCCGATCGCCACGGACGAGGGCGCGATTCGTCTGAGAACGCAGCTCGTGATCGAAATACTTCCGGTTGAAGACACCGGTGAGCCCGTCGCGGACGGCTTCTTTCTGAAGATCCTGGTACCGATCCTTGAAGGTGATGGAGCCGCTCGGGCGCTTGACCCGCAGGATCATGCTGGCGTCGCTGGACGCGGCGCGGAACCAGGGCAGCAGGAAGACGAAGACGATCGAATAGAACGAAGCCGCCGCGACCTTGCCCGCGAGTCCGATCAGCACCAGCGTGCCGAGTTGAGGCCTCGATCCGAAGGCCACCGGCCCGAAGGCCAGCGCGTCGAAGGTGACGGCGAGGGCGAGGGCGAACAGGGCGCGGGCGAGCACGTTGCGGTTGACCCGCTCGCCAAACCACTGAAACGCGCGGATCAGGATGAACGCGTCGACGGCGAGCAGGCCGGCGCCCACGATGAGCACCCGCGCGATCCGCGCGGCCGCCGCCGCGTCGAGGTTCAGTTTGTTCCCACCCGCGGCCGAATCGAACAGGGGCTGGCCCACGAAGATGAGGAGGGCGAGGGTGACGTTGGCAAGGAGGATTCCGTAGATCAGGCGGCGCGCCTCGATCTCATCCTCGAGGACGTAGACGAGAAGGATCGCGAAAAGCGTCGCCGGAAAGAACACGACGGACCCCGGGCTCACCGCGATCCCGGGGAATACTCCGACCGACAGACTGATCGCGAGGATGGTCTGCGGCACCTGAAGCAAACCGGCCAGGACCGCGATGGGTGTTGTGCCCCAGAACTGGCGGAAACGCGCGGCCACGGCGAAGGCGATCGCCAGCAGAAGGGCGATCAGGCCGAGCCGAGTCAGGTTGGGGAGGAAGTCCGGAAGAAATGAGGGCACGCCGCTCCGAGGGGATGCCCGATTCTGACAGGGGTCCGGCCGGGCTCCAAGCCGCCCGGAAAATGGAGGCGGAGCCGCTATGCTGGAGGGTCGATGAGCTCCTCGCGCCTGAATTTCCGGATCGATGCCGAGGCTCCCGGCTCCCGCGCCCGCGCGGCCACGTTCCGCACCCTTCACAACGAGGTGCTGACGCCCCTCTTCATGCCCGTGGGCACTCAGGCCACGGTCAAGGCGCAGCTTCCAGAGACGCTCGCAGCCGCGGGCTCGCAGATCCTGCTCGCCAACACCTACCACCTGCTCCTCCGACCGGGGGTCGAGGTCTTCAAGGCGATGGGCGGAATCCACCGTTTCATGACCTGGGACCGCTCGGTGCTCACCGACTCGGGCGGCTACCAGATCTTCTCGTTGCCGCACTCTCGAGCCATTACCGAGGAAGGTGCGGTCTTCCAGAGCTACATCGACGGAAAATCGATCCTGCTTTCCCCGCGGGTCAGCATCGAAACCCAGATGGCGATCGGAAGCGACATCATGATGGTGCTCGACCAGTGCGTGCCTTCCACCGCCGAGCGTGCGGTGGTCGAGGCCGCGCTTCATCTGACCCATCGGTGGGCGGCCCTGAGCCTTCTGGCGCGGGGCGATTCGCCCCAGGCGATGTTCGGCATCGTCCAGGGCGCGCTGTTCAAGGACCTGCGCAAGACGAGCGTCGAACACCTCGCAGCGATGCCCTTCGACGGCCTCGCGATCGGTGGGCTCGCGGTGGGGGAGTCGACCGAGGCGCGCCACGACATGTGCGAGCACACCGCGGCGATGATGCCGAGCGACAAGCCGCGCTACCTCATGGGCGTCGGCACCCCGCTCGATCTGGTCGAAGCCGTGCACCGCGGAATCGACATGTTCGACTGCATCATCCCCACGCAGCTCGCCCAGCGCGGTGGCGTCTTCACGTCGCGCGGCTACGTGCAACTGCGTCGGGGCGTTCACAAGTTCGCCGACATAGCTCTCGACCCGAAGTGCCCGTGCCCGACATGCGCTCGGTACTCGCGCGCCTATCTGCACCATCTGACGAAGTCGGCCGAGCCGCT
>CAZBTT010000709.1:0-2536 GCA_964494295.1 uncultured Acidobacteriota bacterium | reverse complement strand
GAGGGGAAGACACCGACGAAGAACCGTGGATGAGGACTGACGGCGGCCTCTCGTAGCGCAGGCCTTCAGGCCTGCCGACGGCCGCCGGGCAACCCTGAAGGGCTGCGCTACTCACTTCCAACTTCTCACTTCCGGGCTCGCTGTTGGACGTCGGTGGCGGTCATCCCGTACAGCGGCGGCGTCTCGACGTTCAGCATCCCGAGCATCGTATAGATCTGCCCGCGGTGGTGGATGATGTCGAAGAGAAACCCCCAGGCCTGGGCGTAACCCGTGGACCGGTTGACCTCATGGGTTCCGAACATGAACGGGATCTGGGCTTCCCAGTGTGCCTTGTCGAGAGCGGTGAGCCGATCGACGAAAGTGGCGAGGTGCTTGTCGTAGGCGTCCACGGTCTCGCGCATGGTGGCGGGGGCGGGAACGTTCACCCACTCCATCACGCCGCGTTCGAGGCCGTCGATCAGCGTTTTCTCCTCGTGCACGATCTGCCAGGCGATCTCGGCCGCCGGTCGCGATTTCGGATCGGGCGTGTAGGTCGAGCCTTCGGGGATGCGGGCGAGGACGTTGCGGGTCGTGCGCCCTTCCTTCTTCCAGAACTTGACGATCAGGTCTTTTTCTTCCATGGCAGCGTGGATCTTAGGGCCCGGAGGACGTCAGGGGAATCCGTCGGGCGCTCGCGGCTTTCCTCACTCGCGAAGTCGGCCACGCATGCGCCGCGAACCCACAGAACTGGCTATGGAATCGCGCCCTCAAAAATGCGAACCTTTGCTCCGAAGCTGATCGATTCTCGAGACAAGACAGGGAGCCCAAGTGAGCTACGTAAAGTCCCTCTGGAGGGACGAGGATGTGAAGGGGCTGAGCGGTCTCGACCGCCTGGTCTATCGGTCGAATACGCTGGGCACGGACCTCACGCTCACCAACACCGGCGGCGGGAACACCTCGTCGAAGCTGATGGAGAAGGACCCGCTTACCGGGGAGACCGTCGAGGTCTTGTGGGTGAAGGGCTCGGGCGGCGACCTCCGGACGTCGAAACGCGACGGTTTCGCCTCGCTTTACGCCTCGAAAGTTCGCGCGATGAAGCCGCTCTACCTCGCGAACCCGGGACGCGGGCCGAAGACCAGTGCCGAAGACGAGATGTACGACATGTACCGCCACTGTGTGTTCGATCTGAACACGCGCGCGTGTTCGATCGACACGCCCCTTCACACCTTCGTTCCGCGGACGCACGTGGATCACCTGCACCCAAACGCAGTCATCGCGGTGGCGGCGTCGGTGAATCAGGCGCGCCTGTGCCGTGAGATCTACGGCGAGGACGTGATCTACCTTCCCTGGCAGCGCCCCGGGTTCGACATCGGCGTGCGCATGGAAGCCCTGATCGAGCAGCATCCGAAGGCGAAAGGCGTTGTCCTCGGGCACCACGGCATGAGTTCGTGGAGTAACGACGACAAGACCTGCTACGAGACCGCGCTCGAGATCATCGACCGCGCGACCGCGTTCATCGAGGCGCGGGACAAGGGAGAGAAGACGTTTGGTGGACCGAAATACGCGGCCCTCTCTGACGACGACCGCCGCGGCCTGATCGCGGGCCTCATTCCGTGGCTGCGCGGGCAGATCTCCGCCAGGCAACGCTTCGTGGCCACGGTCCAGGACGATCCCAAGACGCTTCGGTTTACGAGCAGCGTCGACGGTCCGAGGCTTGCCAACCTCGGCACCTCGTGCCCCGATCACTTCCTGCGGACCAAGATCAAGCCCCTTTTCGTCGACTGGGATCCGCAGACCCGCGATCTCGAGGCGTTGCGGACGAAGCTCCACGCCGGCCTCGCGCAATACCGGAAGGACTACTCGGCCTACTACGAGCGTCACAAGCGCCCCGGTTCGCCCGCCATGCGCGATCCCAATCCGACCGTGGTGCTGGTCCCCGGTCTCGGCATGATCGCCTGGGGCAAGAACAAGAGCGAATCGCGCGTCACCGCCGAGTTCTACAACTGCGCCATCGAGGTTATGCGGGGCGCCGAGGCCATCGACCAGTACGAGGCCATGGACCCGCAGGAGGCCTTCGACATCGAGTACTGGTCGCTCGAGGAGGCCAAGCTGCGCCGGCTGCCGCCCGAGAAGGAACTGGATCGTCGCGTGATGGTGGTGGTTGGCGCGGGAGCCGGGATCGGCAAGGCCACCGCTCATCGCCTGGCGAAGGACGGCGCGCACATCGTCTGCGTCGACCGTGAAGCGAAGGCGGCGGCCGAGACGGCGGGGGAGATCGTGGCCCGGTATGGCGAGGGCATCGGCGTCGCCGGGACCGGCATCAGCAACTGCGGCCCCGCGATCGCCCTTGGCTGCGACATCACAGACCGGGCGAGTGTGGCCGCCATGTTCCGCGAGGCGCTCCTCGCCTACGGCGGTCTCGACTCCGTGATCGTTACGGCGGGCATCTTTTTCCCTCCGGGCCGTGACGGCCGGAAAGAGGGCAAACACCTGGCGCTTGCCTTCGGCGTCAACGTGACCGGAGCCTATGTTGTGGCGGGCCAGGCGAACAAAAACC
>CAZBTT010000708.1:0-2537 GCA_964494295.1 uncultured Acidobacteriota bacterium | reverse complement strand
ATCTGTCACCCATGTTCCCGTGCTGTTTCGTCACCTATCTACCCGATCTGCACCCGCGCCTCCCGCGCCCGTCCTCGACTACGAACGGCTCGACGTGTTCCGCGTCGCGCTTGAGTTCACCACGCTGGTTCCGTCCCTTACGAAGGCCGCGCGTCCCGCGATGCGGGATCAGCTCGAACGCGCCGCCGCGTCGGTTTGTTTGAACCTCGCCGAGGGCTGCGGACGCAGAGCCCGCCGTGATCGCCTTCACTTCTTCTCGATCGCGCAAGGCTCCGCGATGGAGTGCGCCGCCGCGGTCGACATCCTTCGGGCTCTCCGCCAGACCAGCCACGAGGACGCCACCAGCGCGAAGCACAAGATCGCGCGCGTGGCGCAGATGCTGGTCGGCCTTCGCCGGCGGTAACCGGGCGCGTGTCGGGGCGCGAATCCACGGCGGCCACTTTTCGCGAAGCGGGCGCCATCCCCGCGGCTCAGGCGCCTGGCCTCGGGCCACGGTGCATGCGGCGTGACAACCGCGTCGCGGGGTGCGTTGACGCTCGTGACGGGAGCGTAGACGCGGACGATCCGTCGTCAAGCTTGACGCGAACGTCAACGGTCGGACGTTTCGCACCAACGTGAATGTGAACGGGGTTTCGCGACGGTAGCGGGCGTTCGTGTCAGGTCGCTTCGACAGGATTGCGTTCGTCTGTGCTCAGCGACCGGTTTCGAGGACGGAAACGGGCTGTCGCGCTAGGCCCCCGCTTTGCCCTCAAACGGAGTTGGCACTTGCCGGCAGCCAGCGGATGACCGGCGGCGCGCGGGGGTGACGAGAGGTTCAATCGGCGGATCGTTGGGCGGCTTGCGCCGGCCGGGTACGAGTACGAAACGACGAGTACGACCGCCTACGGTCTCGGGGTCGACTCCTTCGTCTTCGACGCTCCGTCGAACAGGACCCGCAACCCCGGCATTGCGTACTTCTTCAGGTCCGCCTCGTACTTCTTGAAGAGCACCACATTCTCCGGCGCGGTTGCGATGTTTTCGATTTCGATCGAGGCGTCATCGGTACTCTTCGCCATTTCCGACGTGGCTTCCGCAATCGCCTCCCGTGCTTCGGGCGGCAGACCCTCAGCCTTCTTCATGGCGTCCACCGCGGCCTTGGCGCCTTTCGCGGCATCCTTGATGGCCTTCCTCGAGGCATCGGCGCCGCCCATGTCGGCCCACATCGACTTGTACACCTCGCCCGAGATGAAGGCGTACTCCTTCTCCGACATCTGATGTTTGGCGAGAGCCAGGGTCTCGGCGCGCTGCAATTCGCCCATCAGGGTGAGGCCGGTCGAGATGTCGCCGAAGTCGAGCGACCGTCCTTCCTTGACTTTGGCCACGCGGGAGTCGATCTCGCCCTTGTATCGCTCGTAGACCGAGTGAACGGCCGCGCGGACCTCGATGAAGCGGACCAGACGCGCCTCGTCCACCACCCCGCCTGCGGGTTGCGTGAAGGGAACCGCGTTCGCGGTCTTACGGGCTTCTTCAACCTCCGGCCCGCCGCCCGTGACCTCCTCGACCTTGCCCTTGGCCCAGAAGCCGAGGCCGACGACGCCGGCGACGAACAGAAAGACCGCGATGACGCTCAGGGCGAAGCAACCGATCGCGATCTTCATCCAGGGTTTCATGGGGGCTCCAGAGGGTGGGGAAAGAGGTGGGGCCGAATGGTACCCCTGAACGGGCTCACGGCGTCTGCCCCTATACTCCCCGCATGGAACCGACCTGGCATGACGGTCTTTCTCGTTCGGCGCTCGTCCAGCTCGTGGAAGGGCTTTTGACCGCGATCGACCGGACTGTTCCCAAACTCGACGCCGTGGCCCACCATCTGGGTCTGCTTTCGCAGCAAGCGGAGGAATTTGAAGTGGTTGGCGGCGTGGCCGATCAGGTCGCCGACATGTCCGACGAGCTATACGCTGCTTCGGATCGCGAACGGCTTCGGGAGTGGGGCAACGCGATCGACACACCCGACAAGGCGCACTGACTTCGACCCGCGAACCCGTGATTGAAGAGGCCGAACCAGAGGTAGCCCCTTGAGCCTGTCCGGCCGGATCGAAGATCTCCCCCTTCTGGACATCGTCCAGATCGTCGCGTTCACCCAGCGCACGGGCTACATCCGCGTCGAAACCGAGGTCGGTGTGGGCGCGATCGTCTTCCGCAACGGGCGAGTGGTGGCCTGTTTCTCTCCCGGTTCGTCCGAACGTGTGCCGCGCACCGCCATGGCGCCCGCCGAGTGGGAGAAGCGCCTGACCGCGGGCATCGCCGCCGACCTGAGCGCGCTTTCAAGGCTCCGCGACGGCAACTTCGGCTTCGTCCTCTCGAACGAAGTGCCCAAGCAGATCGAGGGATATTCGCTCGAACGCGAGACGTTGTCGGTGGGCGTCGACGCGCAGGAACTACTCCTCGATCTCGCCCGCGAACTCGACGAGAGCCGCCCCGCCGCTGCGACCACCCTCCCCACCCCCGAAGCCCCCCCGGCCCTGGACACCCCGCCCCCCCCGCCCCGCACGCACCCCGAA
>CAZBTT010000707.1:0-2539 GCA_964494295.1 uncultured Acidobacteriota bacterium | reverse complement strand
CCCAACTCCGGGAGGAAGTTGTACGCGAGCACTCCGGAAGGGCCGTCGAGAGGATGGCCGGTGATGCGGACATCGCCACGAACGCCCAGCACCCCAGGCGCGAAGGGGAACGTGCCGTTTGGAGCATTGCCCCCCAGCATCGGCGCACCGTCGTCGCCCACGTAGACGTAGGTGATTCCGGTGACCTCGCCCCATCGATCGAAGACACTCTGGAAGATCGGCAGCCACTCGGCCTCGCCGCCCGGATAGATACCGTTCAGGAAGGCGCGGAGGTTGCTCGGGTTGCTCGATTCGCCGGGGATGCCCCCGAAAGCGCCGCTCGGCGTGCCATCCGGCACGATGCTCCACGTGAGCGTCACCGGACTGCCGTCGGGGCGGTTGTTGACGAAGCCGTCGGTCGCGGTTCCCCACCAGTTGGCGCCGCTTGCGTACTGAAAGGAGTCGGACTGGAATCCGGTCCGCATGCCCGCGGCCCGCCGGGCCGCGGAGTACCTTCGAACCTCCTCGAGCGATGTCCCTGGGGCGAAGCAGACTTCGGGAAGGACCAGGCGACGGACCGCCCCGCGGTTTACCGCGACCACCGATCCCGCCGTCGCGGCCGACATAGCGGCGGCAAGGCAAACCCAAAACGCAGTTGACTTCATCCAGGCTCCTCGACAGGGGGCCTGCTGAGACCATCCTCAGGGCCACGACCGGTCGCGGGCGAGCCTACCCTACTGCTCTGGAATGGCCGTGATCGTGCCGGAGGTGTTCGTCCCGTTGCGTCGGAGGATGTTCGTCCCGTAAGTCTGGAACGTGCCGCCGGCCGACAGGAAGCCCACGTCGTTCCCGAAGACCAGCGAGCGGCCCACGCGAGCCGTCCCGCCCATCGTGGTCACGGCGGCCGCGTTCAGGCTGAACTCCGACCGGCTTATGGCCACCTCGCCGCCGATCATGCTGATCGCGGTGGTGCCGTGGCCGACGAACGTCGAATCTCTCACCTGGAACGCGCCGTTCACGATCGAGATGCCGAGCTCGTTTCGCTCGAAGAAGCTCTCGCTGATCGAGCCGCTCGTCGCGCCGGCCCCATCCGCCTCGAGGCCCACGTTGTTGTTTCGCGCGACGGAGTTCAGCATGGAGAGGCGAACCGGGCCGGGGTTGTTCAGACTCACCCCCGTCTCCCATCGGTCGATGGTGCTTTCCTCGACCGCGACCGAATCCGCGGCGGTAATGGTGATTCCTGTCCCGGTCCCGTCTCCCTTGAGGGTCAGACCGCGTAGCGCCACCCGATACCCGGGCGCGTTGACCGTGATCGGCTGCCGGACGAAGGCCACCGTGCCCGAGGGCGATGTGATCTTCACGCCATGCGTGATCGTGAGGGGCGCCGTCTCGTACTCGCCGGGCGTCAGGACGATGACTTCCCCGTCGACGAAGACCCGGGCAATACCCGCCGAGATGTGCCGGCAGGGTGTGGTCTGGAGCGTGCAGTCGTTGGCATCGCTGCCTGCTTCCGACACAAACGCGCGCGCGGCCAGGTCGTTATCCAGAATCTCGCCAATTCCCGTGCCGTCCGCGATGGTCGCGTTCGTGGGACTGGACAGCGTGACCTGGAAGGTCTCGTGGCCTTCGACCGCCACATCGCCGAGAACGGGAACCGTGAAGGTCTTCGTGAGGTCGCCGGGATTGAAGGTGAGCACGGTGGGCCCGGTCGCGGTGTAGTCGGAGCCGGCGGTGGCGGTGAGGTTCGAGGTCTGGGCGGAGACCGTGACCGTGACCGCGCTGGCCGCCGAAAGCGTCGCGGTGAACACGGCGTCGATCGTGCCCGCGTTCCCCTCCGTCACGGTCACATCATTGATGGACAGCGAGGGTGGACCTTCGTCATCCGTGATCGTTCCGATGCCCTGGTTATCCGAGATCGTGGCGTTCGAAGGCGACGTCAGATTCACGAAGAACGTCTCAGTGCCCTCAGTGAGGAGGTCGCCCTGCACGTTCACATTGAAGCTCTGAGTCGTCACACCGGGATTGAAGGTCAGAGTGGTGGCGCCGACCGCCGTGTAGTCGCCCGGTGCTATCGCGGTGTTGTTCGCCGTTGCCGCCGATACCGTCACCGTCTGTCCGCTCGCCGCGGACAACGTCACCGTGAATCCGGCGACCACCGGGCCGGCGTTTCCTTCCGTCACCGTCACGTTGTTGATCGAAAGGGTCGGTTGCGCATCGTCGTCATTGATCGTGCCGACGCCCTGGCTGTCGGCGATGCTGGCGTTGCTCGCCGCACTCAGGTTGACGAAGAACGTCTCGTTTGCTTCGTCGGTCGTATCGCCGAGAGCGTTCACGTTGAACGTCTGAGTCGTCACGCCCGGATTGAAGGTCAGGGTGGTGGCGCCGACCGTCGTGTAGTCGCCAGGGGCTATCGCGGTGTTGTTCGCGGTGGCCGCCGACACCGTCACGGTCTGGCCGCTTGCCGCCGACAACGTCACCGTGAATCCCGCAACCACCGGTCCCGCATTTCCTTCCGTCACCGTCACGTTGTTGATCGAAAGGGTCGGTTGCGCATCGTCGT
>CAZBTT010000706.1:0-2548 GCA_964494295.1 uncultured Acidobacteriota bacterium | reverse complement strand
CCCCTCCCACCGTCCCTGGATCCTCTGCCTCGACGAGTCGTCGATCGCCTTCGACCCCGTCACAACCATGCGGATCGAGGACGTGCTCAAGGAGTTGCGCCGCGAGATCACGATCGTCCTCGTGACCAATCTCACCCAGCAGGCCCGCCGCCTCTCCGACCGCACGATGTTCCTTTGGGACGGCGCCATGTTGGAGATCGACCGCACGGAGGTGATCTTTTCGGGACAGCCGAAGAGCGAGAGGACACGAGGCTACGTGGAGGGGGCTTTCGGATGAGTGAGGCTCCTCACGCCATCGAGACGAGCCGGCTCAGCCTCTGGTACGGGGGCTTCCAGGCGCTGCGCGACGTGTCGGTGGAAATCAAGCACGGGATCATCACGTCTCTCATCGGCCCGAGCGGGTGCGGGAAGACGACCCTCCTGCGCTGCTTCAACCGCGTGAACGAGCGCTATGGCGAAGTGCGGACGACGGGTGAAATCCGCGTCCTCGGGCAGAACATCTACGACCCCAAGGTGTCGCTCGTCGAGCTGCGCAAGGCGGTGGGCATGGTCTTCCAGCGGCCGAACCCGCTGCCCATCTCCGTCTACGAGAACGTGGTCTTCGGCCTGCGCATCCACGCCTCGCGAAGCGAACTCGGAAGGAGTGTGCTCGACGAGGCGGTGGAGAAGGCCCTCACCGAGGTCGGGCTCTGGAAGGACCTGAAGGATCGCCTTGACGTGAAGGCGACCACCCTGCTTCTTGAGCAGCAGCAGAAGCTCTGCCTGGCCCGCCTGCTCCCCTTGAAGCCGGAGGTCATCCTCATGGACGAGCCGGCCTCGGCGCTCGACGTCTCTGGCACCCGCGCCATCGAGGACCTGATGTTCGAGCTGCGCGGGCGCTACACGATCGTGATCGTGACCCACAACATGGCGCAGGCGCGGCGGGCGAGCGACGAGTGCCTGTTCATGCTGCTCGGCGAGGTTGTTGAGCACGCGCGGACGGAGAACCTGTTCCTCAGCCCGAAGGACCCGCGCACGGCGGAGTACATAGAAGGCCGGTACGCGTAGCCCGATAGTGGGGGGACGGGGTTGCTTCGTCGCGGTACCAAACGGACCGGCTCCTCGCAATGACGTAGGGAAAAGGACGCGATAGTGGCTCCCTACTATCAGCCCGTTGGACCTCTCGTCATTGCGAGGAGGCCATCGAGGAGCGACCGACGAAGCAACCCCGTCTGACCACTATCGGCCTTGTGCGGGGCCGGTTACCGCCCCCCCAGCTAAGGGTGGTCTTTACACGGAAGTAACGCTTCTGCCGCAGGACTGTCATTTGGGACCGGCAGACTCGCCGCCCGATGACCAAACCAAGATTCCGTTCCTCCTTGCTCGCCCTTCTTGTTCTTGTGCTGCCCGCCCTTCCCGGCGAGGCGGCGACCCAGACCGCCCAGACTTCGGCGGGGAAACCCATTCGTGTGGCCGGTACGGTGCGGGATCTCCAGAACGCGATCACTCTGCCCGGCGCCACGGTCGAAGTCGTGGGCGGCACCACCATGGTCGTTACGGACACCGACGGCCGGTATGTCATGGATCTTGCTCCCGGTTCCTACGAATTGAAAGTCGTGATGGCGGGCTACCAGGAGCGCAAGATAAAAGTCGACGTTCGCGCCTCCGAGTCGCCCAAGGTCGACATCGGCCTCGCCATGAGGGCCTTCGCCGACGAGGTCACGGTCGAAGCCAGCACCAACGCGGTGTCCTCCTCCGCCGAGGCCCAGCTCTCCGCTCGCAAGGGCGCTTCGGTCATCACCGACAACATGGGTTCGGACGACATGAAGGCGAATGGCGATTCCGACGCCGCCTCCGCTCTCGCCCGCGTCACCGGTCTCTCGATCGTCGACAGCCAGTACGTCTTCGTCCGCGGTCTCGGCGAGCGCTACAGCAACACCACGCTCGCGGGTTCCGTGATCCCCACCACCGAGCCTGACAAGAAAGTAGTCCCGCTCGACCTCTTCCCGAGCGGTCTCATCGACAGCGTCCAGGTGGCGAAGACCTACTCGCCCGATCAGTCCGCCGAGTTCGCGGGTGGCCTTGTTCAGGTGGTTCCGATGAAGTTCCCGAGCCGCCGCGTGTTCGACATCTCGATCGGCGGCCAGCACTCCTCAAACGCCACCGGGAAGAGCATTCCGCTGAGCCCGCTTGGGAATCGCGACTATTTCGGCTTCGACGATGGCGCGCGCGCGCTGCCTTCCTCGATTCCCGCGACGAAGATCGTGCGCCAGGGTGTCTACAGCCCGAACGTCGGCTTCGTCCGCGACGACATCACCGCCGCCGGCCGCTCCCTTGAAAACCGTTGGAGTCCGGTTCGCAACGATGGCCGGCCCGGACAGAGCTTTTCCGCGGTCTTCGGCGACCGCTTCGGCAAGCTCGGTGTGGTCGCGAGCGTGAGCCAGTCGTACAAGGAGACCTACGTCAAGGAAGACCGGCGCTTCTTCCGCATCGGTGACGGCACGGAGCTCGAGGCGGTGAGCGACTACGCGATGGAGACCGCGACCCAGAAGGCGCAGATCGGCGGAGT
>CAZBTT010000705.1:0-2551 GCA_964494295.1 uncultured Acidobacteriota bacterium | reverse complement strand
AGGACGACGCGGCTTGCCGCGTGGGAGGCCGCGAGGACGTTCGCGAGAGACATCTGGGCGGCCTCGTCGACGAACAGGACGTCGATGGACTTCGCGAACTCTTCGCGCGCCCACAGCCAGGCCGTGCCGCCTACGACGTTGGCGGTGCGGGTCTGAAGTGCTACGAGCGCGTCGGGGTTGTCCTTCAGCTGGGTGATGCGGAGGTCCGCCCCGTCCATTTGATCGTCGTCTCCCTTGTGGGCGATGGCGATTGCGTCCTGCGGGCTCAGGTCGAGGACGGCCTCGGGGGGGTTCAGCACCACCTTGTGGCTGGTGGCCATGACGCCGACCTTCTTTCCCTGCTTCACGAGGTCGCGGATGATGGTGGCGCCGGTGAAGGTCTTGCCGGCGCCGGGCGGGCCCTGGATCGCGAGGACGCCGTCTTCCATGTCGCGGACGGCGCGGACCGCGAATTGGACCGCGGTCTCGGTGGCCTTGGGTTCGAAGGGGCCCGACTTGAGCTTTGGGGGTTTGGCGAGGAGGAGGCTTGCCGCGACGGGGTTGGCGAACAGATCCTCGGCGATCCGGTCGATGGCCTTCTCCATCACGCTGGGGTTTCGATTGGTGTGCGCGAACAGCCACTCGGGGTGGACCTCGCGCTGTTTCGGACCCTTCGCCACGTCGATCGTTCGGTGTTTGCGATCGAGTGCGACCAGGTCTCCGAACTTCTTGCCGTCGCGCGTCTTCAGCTCGTCCTTGAGACGTATCTCCATCTCCTGCTCGGGGTAGGCGTAGCGATCGGTCACCGAACCGGTGGGCTTGCCGGTCGTCTTGTGCATGACGACGTGGACGCGGTCGACGAACTTCAAACCCGCCAGGGCCTGACGTTCGTCGTACAGATCCTCCTCGGGAAGCTCCTTGAGCCGGAAGTACTCCCACGCCGACGCCTTCCCTTCGCGGGCGTGCCAGTCGAGCATGTAGGCGAGGAGCCAGCGGGCCTGCTGCTCTTCGCTTCTTTCGGCGCGCTCGGCGGGGACGCCTGCGAGCAGCTCGGCGCGGCGGGCCTCTACGCGTTTCGCTTTCTCCGAGACGTTCTCGGAGGGCTCGGACTTCCCCGGCTCGGGGCGCGGGAGAAGGGCGCCATTCGCGATGGCCGCGGTTCGGAGGCCTTCCAGCCAGTCGCGGAGGCGCAGGGTGGAGATGCAGTCGTCCTGGTTGTAGCCCGCGACTGTGTCCCTCACTTCGGCCGGCATGTCCTGGATGCCGGTTTCGAGGCCGAGTTCCATCTGGCGCAGGCCCGACCGCGCCATCTCCAGCGGCACCTCCCGGACGAAACCATAGAGAGGCTCGAGCTGCTTGATGGAGTAGCTCTCGACGCCGGCGATGAGGCCCTGGCGCACCACTTCGAACAGGTCGATGAAGTGCCCGCCGCGCAGCAGCTCGTCGACCTTCTCGCCGCGGGTGGCGTGGCGGCCCATGAGCTTCTTGAAGGCGGTCTGCTCGTATTTCGCGAAGTGATAGACGTGCATCCGCGGGTGCTTCGCGCGCAGGTCGTCGATGAAGTCCATCACCGACTCGAAGGCCTGCTTCTCCTCGGCCTCCGTCATCGCCCACCAGGCGTGATAGACGGGCTTCCCCGCGTGGTCGAGCGTGATGATGCCGAAGAGGTACTCGCGTCCGCCTTCGGCCGCGAAGGGGTCGCCCTCGAGGTCGAGGAAGACGTCGCCCGGGGTGGGCTCGGGGAGGAGATGGAAGCCTTCGTCCTTGTTGAAGGGCTTCAGTTCGTGGAGCGGGGTTTCGTGGCCGCGGGATTCGAACTGCACTCTCGCCTGGTCGCGCACCCGTTCGAGGGTGTCCAGAGCGCCGCGCTTTGGCTTGAAGGGGATTTCGGCGCAGCGGGCCAGGCTTTGCAGGGTGGTGATGCCGTTCGCTTCCAGCTCGCGCCTCTGGCTGCGCGACGCGTTCGCCACGAGCGACAGGTGATCGTCCTTGCGGCGCTTTGTGTCGCACTCCTTGTACCAGGCGCACACGTCGCAGTGGTCGATGGGTTCGGGGTAGCTGTTCGCGATGACTTCGGCGGGGGTCTGCGCGGTGGTGTCCTCGAGTCGGGCGCGCACGGAGCGGAAGTACGCGGCGTAGTCGGCGGTGCGGTATCTCTCGCCCTGGGGGCCGCTGCGTGGCGTGACGACGTAGAAGTGCTCGGGCAGGGCGCCCTGGGCGTTGTGCAGCAGGTCTGAGTAGAAGCTGAGCTGAAGGATGGCGCCGCCGCGTGTCTCCTGGGCAAGTTTGGTATCTACGGCCTCGTAGGACCAGGGCCATGTGCCCGGCTTGTCGATGCGGAGGAGGACGTCGGGGCGGCCGTACCAGCGGCCGTCATCGGCTTCGAGTGCGGCCTGGGCGATGACCTGCTGGCCCGCGCGCATGGCCTCGAGTGTGGCTGCGACGGCGGCTTCGCGGTCGGCTTTCAGGTGGCTGAGGTCGAGGACTTCGCGGCCCTCGGCCTTGAGGTGATCGACATAGGCCTTCTCGTGCTCGGCGCCTCGCGCGATCAGCAGGTCGCGCAGCGGGTCGG
>CAZBTT010000704.1:0-2552 GCA_964494295.1 uncultured Acidobacteriota bacterium | reverse complement strand
TTGGCGCGCGATCCGGGGGGCGGCAAGGCGGTTATGGTCCATCGTGGAGGCCCCGAAACCTACTGGTGGTCGCTGGAGGCTGCGGGCCGTCCGCGCATCCGGCTCGACATCAATAAGATTACGCACCGATTTTCCGTGCAGGGCCGGGCGGCGGGCCAGACGGACTGGAAGCCGGTCTGGGACGGCAAGGATTTCCGGAGCCGGCGGTACTACTACGGCTACTCCGAAGCAGCGGATGCCATCTACCTCACGGCTAGCGGACGTCTCACGGCGCGACGGTTGTCCGACGGTGTCGAGACCCCGGTCGGCGCCGAGACCCCGGGATTTGCGCCTCGCATGGTATGGGACCAGCACAAGGACGCCCTGGTCGGGATCGCGACGGGCGGTGAGCGACCTTCCTTCGAATGGCTGGACCCAGAGATCGGCGCGGCGCACGGCGTGCTGTCACGGGCCTTCAAGTCGGGGGTCGTCTGGTTGTCGAGTTGGTCGCGCGACCGGAACCGCTTCCTCGCCGTCGTCACGTCTCCATCGTCTCCACCGGTTTGGTATCTCTACGACCGCGCGCGCAAGGAAATCTCGCCGATCGGCGAGGCGTATCCGGAGCTGAAGGGGGCTCAACTCGGGACGTCCCGATGGATCACGTACAAGGCGCGCGATGGCCTGGAGATCTCTGCATACGTCACCATGCCGCCGGGCGCGGCGCTCGGGTCGAAGCTTCCGCTGGTGGTCGTGCCGCACAACGGACCGACGGCGCGCGACACGGAGGGATTTAACTACCTCGTCCAGTTCCTGGCGACGCGGGGTTACGTGGTCCTCCAGCCCCAGTACCGCGGCTCGGCAGGCTTTGGCGACGCGTTCGAGGACGCGGGCAAGGGCGAGTGGGGCGGGAAGATGCAAACTGATCTGCTGGATGGCGTGGCGGCTCTGGCCAGCGCCGGCGATGTCGACCCGGGCCGTGTCTGCATCGTCGGGCGCGGCTTCGGTGGTTACCTGGCGCTCGGGGGCGCGACGATGCAGGCCGGGAACTATCGGTGTGCAGCGTCTTTCGCCGCCATCTCTGATCTGGGGTCCTATCTGAATGAGCAGTTCCGCACCTACGGGCGCGAGGGTGGCTCGATCGAAGAGTTACGCGAAGAGATGGGCGCCGCGTCGAGTTCGAAGTTGCTCGCTTCATCGCCCTATCGCCACGCTGAGAAGGCAGTGCGAACGCCGATCCTCCTCATGCACGGCGATCAGGACACCTTCGTCTCGATCGAGCAGTCCGAACGAATGGCGGCGCGGCTGAAAGCATTGAACTTGCCGCACGAGTTCGTGGTGCTCGAGAATGAGAACCATTTCCTCACGAAATCTGCGAACCGCACTCGCTTCCTCGAAGCCCTCGAACGGTTCCTGGCGAAGAACCTGCCGGTGAATTGACGTCAGCCCTTGGTATACGCGTATGACTCACTACATCACGCGTATACCCATAGGAGACTGCTGGTGCCCCTGCTGCTCTGCCCGAACTGCAACACCTCCATGCAGAACGTGAACCGTTCCGGCGTGGACATCGACATGTGCCCCAGCTGTCTGGGTGTGTGGCGGGATCGCGGCGAGCTGGAAAAGCTGCTCGAAGGCCAGCGCGAGGAGCGCAGCGGCCAGCAGCACGACCGGCAGCGGTTCGAGCGCGAGGTCTCGGACTTCCATCGTGACCCGGACGACTGGAAACGCCGCCACCCCTACGACCAGAAGCACGGCGGCCACCGCTACGATGACGACTACCACTACCGGAAAAAGAAGAAGCGCTTCGACATCTTCGACATCTTCGACTGACCGACCTGAGGGCCGGCAGGCGTCCGGTTTTGATCTGCGTCAAAGATGACGCCTGCGTCACTTTTATGATCTCCCGAAGCCCGCAAGAGGCGGGGCAAGGGAGATCGCGATGCTGCAGGTGCAAGAGGTCAAGGGACCGCCGTCCGAGGTCCAGTACTTCGACGATGACGAACTCGCCCATCGCCTGACCGACCACGACGTCGAGGTGATCCGCGAGATATTCCGCACGCCGCTCACCGGCTCTTACAACTGGGACTATGAGGCCGCCAACAGCCGGATTCGCCGGCTGTACGAGCTGGGCAAGCGGTTCAACTGGAACTCCGAACTCGACGTCGACTGGACCCTGAAGGCCGAGCCGCGCCAGCTGTCGGACGGCGAGGGGCCGGAGGGGTTCAAGGACCACCCGAAGTGGAAGGCGCTTTCGCCGGAACAGCGCGCGGACTTCATGCGCCGCACGTCGGCCCAGACGTTGTCTCAGTTCCTGCACGGGGAGCAGGGCGCCCTCATGGTCGCCTCTCAGCTGGTCAGCTGCGCGCCGACGCACGACGCCAAGCTCTATGCCGCCTCTCAGACCTTCGACGAGGCGCGCCATGTGGAGGTGTTCCATCGCTACCTGATGGAGCGGTGCCACATGATCTATCCGATCAACCCCAACCTGAAGTTCCCGCCCCACAAGGTGCTCACCGACGAGCGCTGGGACCTGAAGTTCATCGGGATGCCAGTCCTGAACGAGGGCCTGGCCC
>CAZBTT010000703.1:0-2557 GCA_964494295.1 uncultured Acidobacteriota bacterium | reverse complement strand
CTCTCGATCGGGTACTCCGAGGCGGCCTGGCCCGCCCCAGAAGCCGGCGGTCCGATGCCGACCAGGCGCGAACCCAAATCGACGACGTCGCCCACGAAATGGCGATAGTAGAGAGCGAAGGCCAGCAGCGCCGCGCCCGCCTCGGCCAGCACAAGGCGCGCGGCAGACGAGAGACCTGGCTTGCCCGTGGCGAGGACGAAGATCACGAGGACGGCCATCAGCAGGCCCTCGTTCACCACACTTGACGTGTACGCGAGATGCCACGCCAGGAGCGCCGCGAAGAGCGCCAGGGCGCCGCGGTTCGACGGCGACCGATTCTGAGGCATCGCGGCAGCGAGCGTCGCCAGCACGATCAGATCGAAGACGTGGCCCGTCAATGCGGGAAGCAGGGCGAAGCTGAGGCGCGATGTGTAGGTGGGAATCACGGCCAGGGCGAGGGCGGCCAGAGGCGGCAGGCCAAACCGCACGGCCAGCACACCGCCGATCAGGATCGGCAGAACCGAGATCAGGCTGGAGACCGCCTTGAGTGCGGTCTCGATCGCGTCGGTCGAAAGATCGAAAGCGCCCGCGAGAATCGCGAAGGGGGTGTGAAACACGACCGCGTAGGGCAACGCCGAGACGCTCCCCAGAACCGGCTTGGTCCACGCCTTCTGCTCGCTCAAAGACTCGGCGGGATTGAGGAAGAAGGCCGGCCCCTGGGCGCGGATGGCCTCGACCACGCGGGTATGAGTCAGCAGGTCGGGGTAGTAGAAATCGGGATGAGAGACGAGCACGAGGCGGAAGAGCATCGTGACCAGCGCTCCCGACACGAGGCATGTCGCCGCAGATCGGGCAAGGCCACCGTGTCGCTCGATCACGTGTCGGGCGAGCCGGAGGGTCACGACAGAGAGAACCAGCATCGCGGGCGCGGACTGGGTCTGACGCCATGCCGCGAAGAGATCGACCGACGCCCGCGCGGCGAATCCCACCGCGGCCAGCAGGGTGAATCCGCCCGCGGCCAGGGGCGAGGCCCCAAGGACAAGAATACCCGTGAAGAGCAGAGCCGCGACCACGATGGGACGCGCGGCGGCTTCAAGACTGAGACGGAGCGGCGGGCCGGAGCGGACGTCGATCAGGAGACGGTCCACCCGCAGCCCCATGTTGCGGCGTTCGTGGGAATCTGTCTTGATGCCCACGAAGAGCGGCCCGCTGACCCCTTGCGCGGCAAGCGTGGTCGAGCGGATCTCGCCGCCCCGCGCCCGGAACGGCGGTGTTCGAACGGGGCCCACGCTGACCTCCACCACCGCCTCTTCCCCGAACATCCGGGCGTAGCGCAGTGTCGCGTCCAATCCGGCCCCGCGCGCGACGAAGGGCAGATGGACCTCCGCATCGTAGGTGGTCCAGTGCCAGCCGACCTTGTCCTCGACATCGCTGTTCGCTTCGAAGCCGCGCACGAACGGTGAGTCTCCGGGCCCGAGGTTCAGCTCGACCCGGCGCGTGGAGAAGCCCAGGACCACGGCTAGGGTGACGACGAGGGCCACGCCACCCAGGGCCCACCCGGCGAGGCGGCTACGATCCACAGGAGAAGGCGCGCCGCATCGCGGGAAGGAGGGCCTGGGCCGCGATCTCATTCCCGCGCGCGTTCCAGTGTCCATCCGAAGCAAGATAGGCCGGCGAGGGGGACGCCTCGGCGGCCCTCAGGGCCTCGGTCGCCTCGGTGAGAGGAACGTCGAGGGACGCGGCCAGAGCCTCGAACCTCGTCCTCACGGCCTGTCGATCCCAGGGACGCTCCTTCTCATAACGACGTTGCACGAAGGTCCAGGCCTCGTCGCTGACTTCGAAACGCGCGGGCACGTAGAACACAGAGAAACCAGCGCCCGCCGCGCGCACCTGGTCGCGGAATCCCCGAAGAATGGCCGCGGTTCGCCGCCACATTTCTTCGACCCGTTCGCGTTCGCGCGCGTCGAGGGGGCCAAACGGCAGGTACTCCGCCGGAGGTTGCAGCGACAACTCGGGGGTCAGGCCATACGCGGCCAGGCTCCTCGACCAGTCCGGACGGCTTCGTTGCAGGCGGGAGGCCGCAAAGGCCCAGAGGGCCGAACTGTAGAACGTGGGGGTCGCACGGCGGGCGTTCGCCGCCTCGAGGCGCTCTCCCCGTTCGCGCCGCCGGGGAACGGCGGGGGGTGGAGGGATCAACTCCAGCCGGCCATCCTTCTCGACGAACAGCGGCTTCTCCCGGTTCGCCGTGCCCATTCTCTCGATGTTGAACTGCAGATCGTTGTAGTAGAAAAGCAGCACCACTTCGCTCGGGTTGTACTTGCGTATCTCCGTATCGAAGTAGATCCACGCCTGGTCGGTCGAGTAGCCGGGTCCACCGGCGTTCAGGACATCCACCCCACATCCGCCCAGCGCCTCGCCGAGCCGGCCCCGGACGGTGTCCGGCTCTTCGGCGTAGTAGCCGTGCGCGAACGAGTCGCCCATGATCGCGAGTCGACGCCTCCCGGGCTCCGCTTCGTAGGGCACATCCGGGCCCCGCAGACCGAACGCATTGAGGCTCACCGTGGCCTCGAAGTCCTCA
>CAZBTT010000702.1:0-2562 GCA_964494295.1 uncultured Acidobacteriota bacterium | reverse complement strand
ACATGTTGAGGCTTCGATTGACGAACGAAGCCCACATACGTTCGAAGAAGGGCCAGCCTCCCCACAAGACAACCGGTGTCGCAAGGATCAGTTCGAGCCACCCCTGGGTCGCGGGCTCCATAAGGCCGGCGAGGGGATTGCCCGGGACCATGTCGCCCATGGCCAGGAGGAACAGCGGCACGGTGAGCGCGGTGCTCACCCGGAACCGGCGCGTCATGTCGACGAGTTCAGGGTTCTCCGGCTCGTCCAACGTGACGGTTCGCGGTTCGAGCGCCATACCGCACTTTGGACAGCTGCCCGGGTGGTCCTGCACCACCTCGGGATGCATCGGGCAGACGTATTCCGTTTTCGTCGCCGGCGCCGCAATCGTCTCCGGTTCGAGGGCCATGCCGCACTTGGGGCAGGCGGCAGGATGATCGGATCGCACTTCGGGATCCATCGGACAGACGTACACGGTCCCCTTGGGCGCGGGGGCGGCGGGCGCCGCGGCGGACTTTGACGCCTGATCCGCGGGGAAGAGGTACCGCTTCGGGTCGGCCACGAACTTCTTGAGACATCCCTGGCAGCAGAAGTAGATCGTCCGCCCGTCATGCTCGGTGGACCATGCGGCGGTCTTCGGGTCGACCATCATGCCGCACACGGGATCGAGGCTGCGTTCGGGCTCGGAGCTTGCGGCCATGGCCAGGGATCTGGCCTTCGGGAGGTAGCGGTCGGGTTCGCCCTCGAACTTCGCCTGGCAGCTCTTTGAACAGAAATGAAACGCGCGACCCCGGTGGCGTACTGTGCCCGCGGCCGTCGCAGGGTCGATCTTCATGCCGCAGACGGGGTCGGTCACGGTGGAAGGCTCGTGATTCGAACGGGTTTCGGTGTCGTTGTGCGCGTGCTGATGACTCATGGATTAGCTCTCTTTCACTACCAAAGACGCACGCCAACCCCGATTCTTACAGACAGATTCCTCCGCGACAGCAGTGTTCTACGCTTTACAACAGCTGAGAGGCGCGTCAAAGCCGAGGCGGGGGCTCCAAAGGCCCCCAACCCCTCGGCTATCCGACTTACTTGGAACCCTGGGGCTTCTTCGCGCAGGCGCAGTCTTTGCCGCAATTGCACTTCCCGCCCTTGTCACAACCACAGGTTGTTTTCCCGCATGCTTTGCATTTCATAGACAGATCTCCACCAACGTGGCGGCAACCGCTGAACTGGAGACCGTGACGAAGCCAAAGGCGCACGACAAGATGGGCATGTCGCACGACCATATGAAGATGGCGAGCGAACCCGACCACGTTCTGGCCATGGCCTATCACCAGAATCTGGCCTCTTTCGCCCCTGAACTACTGCTCCCGGAAGGTCGTGATCGTGCCCGACGTGTCCGTCACGTTGCCCCGGGCGACGATCACACGGTGTGCGGCGACGGCGCGCGTCCTGCTCCAATCCACTGCACGTCTTCCGGGGTGCCTTACGCCGCCGTTCCATTGATGCTGGGCTTCACTTCGGTGTTCCACTTCCAAAGAAGGTAGATAGCGGGGTAGACAAGCAGTTCCAGCAGGAAGGATGTGGCCAGGCCTCCGACCATGGGAGCGGCCACCCGTTTCATCACGTCGGCGCCGTCGCCGACCGACCACATGATCGGCATCAATCCCAGGAAGGCCGCGGTGACCGTCATCATCTTCGGCCGCACGCGCTTGACCGCGCCATGGATGATCGCCTCGTGCAGCTCGGCCATGCTTCGCAACCGGCCCTTCGCTTTGGCCTCTTCATATGAGAGATCGAGGAACAGGAGCATGAAAACGCCAGTCTCGGCGTCGAGGCCCATCAAGGCGATCATGCCCACCCAGGCCGCGATGGAGACGTTGTAATCGAGGAAGTACATCAACCACACCGCGCCCACCATCGAGAAAGGAACCGCCAGCATCACGATCCCGGCTTTCACGGTCGACTTGGTGTTCATGTAGAGCAGGAAGAAGATCGTGAAGACCGTCAGCGGGACCACGATCTTCAGCCGCTCGCGGACCCGGATCATGTTCTCGTACTGTCCGCTCCACTCCAGGGAATAGCCGGATTTGAGGTTCAGGCCCTGCGCCACGGCCTGCTTGGCGCGATCCACGTAGCCTCCGATATCGCGGACGCCGGTGTCGACGTAGACGTAGCCGGCGAGCAGACCGTTTTCATTCCGGATCATCGAAGGCCCGACGACCGACTCGATCTTCGCGAGTTGACCGAGCGGGATCTGCGCGCCGCTCGGAGTCATCACGAGCACTCCCTGCAGGCTCTCGATATCGTCCCGGAGTTCGCGCGGGTAGCGAACGTTGACGGGGAATCGCGCCCGTCCTTCGATGGTGGTGGTCACGTTTTCGCCGCCCACCGCGGACATGATCACGTCCTGGGCCTGCGCCACGGAGAGGCCGTAGCGGGCGAGGGCGTCGCGGTTGAGGTCGAAGTCCACGAAATACCCTCCCGCGACACGCTCCGCGAAGACGCTGCGCGTGCCGGGAAGATCCTTCAGAATGTGCTCGAGCCGTGTTCCGATCGCCTCGATCTCCTTGAGGTCGGCGCCGTAGACCTTGA
>CAZBTT010000701.1:0-2567 GCA_964494295.1 uncultured Acidobacteriota bacterium | reverse complement strand
CATAGCCAAAGAGGTCGCCTTCTTGTCCATCAGATTGTGTGAGTTCAGCCTCCTGGACCCAGACCCCCGACTGTAGGATGAATACATAGGCCGCGCCCTGATTTGAGTTGGCGCCGACGTCATGTGCCGGCGCCGACACAACGATACGGTTGCCCGAGATCGCAACACTGGAGCCGAAGGTATCGTTGGCAGATCCGTCTGCGGCCAGGAGTTGCTGCTGTTGAACCCAACCGGCATCGGTTCGCGCGTAGACGTAGGCCGCCCCAACATCCGACTTTCCGTCGATGTCCGAACCTGGAGATCCAACCACGGCGGTATCCCCACTCATCGCGATGTCCCGCCCGAAGTCCCCGACGAGCGCACCTGGCCAGACGGGATTGAGCTTGGTCTCCGATCCAAAGATCGCGGCGGCCGCGGAGCTCTGACTGTTCCGAGATGGCCACGGACGGTTGGGGGCTTCACGGGAGCCGATCAAGGGACGCGCCCCAGGGGCTGGGTGTTGGGCCTTCCGGGCCGCCATCGCAATCGGTCCCACGACCGAAGGAGGTGCTGCTTGAGACTGCACCACAAGCGCCAACGCGAGAGCGACGAGTCGCACCGATGGATGGTATCCAAGGCCGACGACGCGCACAAAGCGTTGCGGCAGTCCCACAGCTACCCCGTCAGTCCGGGAGGGCGGCGAGGGCCTGGATCTTCAGCCGCTCCTCGGGACTGAAGGCCGGATCCCTGAGTACCGCGTCCACGCCCTGCGTGGAGAGTCGACCGGCGGCGCCGACGAGGTCTCTCATCGTCTCCTCGATCTGCCCGATCACGTGGCCCTTGAAGAGACCGAGACGCATGATCGCGTTCACCATCGCGTTGACGGGAGCGGTGCGTATCCGGACATCGTAGGCCACACCGCCGGGCCCCTTCGTTCCGGGCCGGATCCGGATATCGACATAGGCCGAGCCGCGGAAGCGCCACGGGCCGAACTTCGACGTCCCCGAGCCGAAGTAAACGCGTCTCTTTCCAGTGGAATCGAGGAAGAGGAGTTCGGCGTCTCCCACGAGCTTGTCGCCCCGCGCGGCATGGAAGCGCTTCGCGGTGGCATCCAGGTAGCGCATGGTGTAGGTCGTCTTCGAGAACCGACTCGCGAGTTTGGCGGCCAAAGGCAGGTCCTCGGCGAGATAGTCGAGTTTCGCTTCGCTGATCGGGGCCTCACCGGTGATGTCGTAGACGACACGGTAGCGACCGCCCAGGAAAGCAAAGAGGTGCGGGCCCACACCCGCGTCTGGAGAAACGCCGTGCGCGAGGAGATCCCTTGGCTCGACGCATCTTTGCGCGTCGTAGGTGACGCCGCCGATCGGCCGGGACTGCCCGCCCGTGCAGGATGAGCCGGCGGTCTCCAGTCCGCAGGCCTTGAGCAGCGCGCAACCGGGCTTCGGCGCGTCGTCGCCCGCAGCAACGGCGGCCGCGCCGACCAGGACCATCGCGGCAAGTCGCACTTAAGCGATCTTCTTGCGAATAGCGGCGCAGAGCCGGTTCACATCCTCTTCGGTGTTGAAAATGTGGGTGGACGCGCGCACCACGTCGAACTGGATCGGCAGGTGCGTGATGTTCCGGACCACCACACCGTGCTCGGTCCGCATCGCGCGAGAGAACTGGAAGGTGCTGCCCCCAGAGATCTCCCACGCGACCAGGCCCGCGTAGTGCGCCGGATCCTCCGGCGTCACCACCTTGATCCGGTTGATCTTCGACAACTCCGCCCGCGCGTATTGGCCGAGTTCGCGGATGCGGTTCTCGACACCCTTCGGTCCGAACTCCTGCTGAAACCGAATCGCGGTGGGCAGGGTCCAGAAGAGCGGGCCGAAGTAGTGGAAGTTCGACGAGTACTTGAGCAGGGCCTTCGGCCACAGCGCCCCGAAGTCCACCGCGGGGGCCTTGGCCTTCACACCGTAGAAGTCCGTGTCGTCCCACCCGTCGTAACCCTCGACCACGCTCGGCCAGAGCTTGTCCCGCATCGCATCTCGGACATAGAGGAGGCCGGTGCCGTAGGGACAACCGAGCCACTTGTGGAGGGAACCCGCGTAGAAGTCGCAGCCGATGTCGTGGATGTCGACATCGATCATTCCGATCGCCTGCGCGCCGTCCACCACCGTGATGAGACCGCGGCTCTTCCCGAGCGCCACCAGTTCCTTCACCGGCATGATTTAGCCGTCGGTGTAGTTGATGTGGCAGATCGAGAGAACGCGGGTGCGAGGTGTGATCGCGGTGGCGATCGCATCGATCACATCCTGCGAACGGGTCACCGGTGTTTTCAGGGTCGCCAGTTTCAGCCGGCACCCTCGTCGCTTCCCGGCCAGAATCCACGGATACGCCCCGGCCTGGTGTTCATGGGTGGTCGCGAGGATTTCATCGCCCGCCACGAGGTCAAGACCGTTCGCGATGTAGCTCATGCTCTCGGTCGAACCGGTGGTGAAGGCGATCTCGTCGGGTGAAGCGCCCACGAACGCGGCCATCCGGCCCACGAGATCGGGCAGGCTCTTCGTCATGTAGGGGTCGCCGAAATGGACCGGATAGTTCCGGCC
>CAZBTT010000700.1:0-2569 GCA_964494295.1 uncultured Acidobacteriota bacterium | reverse complement strand
GCGCGGGTGGTTGGCCTCCGGAGGGGCGCCATGCCGGGGCGGGGGGCTTGCTTCGCGGTTGCCCTCGCGCTGTTGGGCGCCGCTTACATTGTGGCCGCGCGACAGGGTGCGCCGCGGCTCGGCTTTCCAGAAGTCTTCTGGACCGTGGGCTATTGGGGCGTCGGTGTCGTGTTCTTGATGCGGGGGATCGCCGCCTATGCGCCAGGCGTGTTTTCTTACGCCATTGGCACGCCCTTCTACGATCTCAACCGTCACTACTACGCGCCGCTTTGCCTCGCCATCGCCGCCGCGATGGCCATTTCGTATGGGCGCGCATCGCAGGCCGCTAGCGATACCGCATCGATCATCGGCCCTTCTTCGAAGTGGCCGGATCGTCGATGTCGACAGCGAAGTCGCGCTGGATGCGGCACAACTGGACCTGCCCCTCGCCGACAGCCTCATCTACACCATCTCGCGACGAGCCGGCGCAACGCTCTGGACTCAGGACGAGGATTTCGCCTCACTCCCCGGCGTCAGGTACTTCCCGAAGAAGTAAAAGCCGAGGGGAGTCCCGGACGCACCTTGAGTGTCGTCTCCTTGCGAATCTCCACCGTCCCGACCTTCGCGCCGCGCGGTTTGCTCACGTGTTGCGCAAGTGTGCAGGACACCGGAACAACCCCCGCGTTGCGCGCCTTACTATGATACGCGGCGACGGAAGCCGCGACCTTGAGCATCGCCTTGTCGGGCGTCTCCCCCTCGGGTCCCTGCAAGATGACATGGGAGCCCGGGCAGCCGTGGACGTGGAACCAGTGGTCATTCGCCCGCGCGACGCGAAGACTCAGGGTCTCGTTGTCTTCGTCAGTCTTACCGGCCAGGATCTTCCATCCGGCGGGAAGGACGTACTCCCAGGCGCGGACGTCTTCAGCCAGACCGACTTTCACCCACGAATTCTCGCACCCGATTCGAGACTCTCACCTCCGAGCAAGCGGCAACCTCTGCGGACGCACTTTCGGTTCTGTCCACGAGGTCCTGGTCTTGGGGGGTGAGGCGAGTGGCGCGGCTGACGAATTCACGACCCCGCGGGCCAAGGCGATGTTCGTGAACCGCCGTCTCGGCAACGCGATCAGGAAGCTCATCGGCTCATCTCTATGTCGAGAGGATTAGGCGTCGGCGTCGGGGTGGGAGTCGGGGTCGGGCTCGGAATGGGAGTAGGAGTGGGCGTCGGCGTAGGCGAGGGCTCGTCGGGTGGAGGCGTAGGGCTCATCGTCGGTGTGGCTGTGGGAACTCGAGCCACCACCTCGGAAGGCCTCGTGGCGATGGCGATGGTCAGGGCCATGGCCCCGACGGATAGTGCGAAGGCTCTGTTCATGCCGGCGCCTTCAACTGGTGGATCCGCAGCCGCACGAATCGTCGGCAGGCGTCTCCGAAGGCCTCGTCTTTCCGGCTTCGGAGACTTTGCTCTTTTGACTCTGGCCAGCGTCGCTCTGGTTTGAGCTGCTGGGCGTGTATGAGGGTCCCGGCGTGGGGCGGGGCTCCCGCGGCGGGGCATCGGGAGTCCGGGGAAGAGGATGCTTCGTGTCGCGCTGTGTCATAGGTCTTCTTGTACTTTTCGCTTTCTGGATTGTGGGTTCCGAATGGGATCGCTCTGAGGGCAAACGCAGGTGTCCGGGGAGAACGGCCTCCCCGCTGTCGTCCGGGTCGAGGTCCCGTTTGCTCTTCTGAGACATCCCGTCCGGGGAGGGGTTTGCCTTCGGAGTTCCGGCCTCGTCATTGTTCCTTCCGCGCTTCTCAGAAGGGGTTCTCTTTGAACTGCGCGCTTTGTCGTTTTGATTGTTGGTCATCGTGTTCCTTCTTTCATTTGTGGTTGATGCGTCTTTGCTGTTCGCCTTCGTCGTTGTCGTCTAGTTGTTCTCCCGCAGTCGATCGGTGAAAGCCGGCGGCGGGAGAGAGCGGCCCAATAACTCGTGTGGCAAGACAGATTGAGTCGGCGATCAAGAGAGCAGCATCCGTGCCAGACGCTTGCGCACGAACCACGGTCAAGGGTTCGGCGCTTGTTGAGTGATTCCCACGTTGCGTCGCTGCCCCGAAGATCAAGCGGATGGAGAGCGGGCCGGCTCGGTTTTCTACAAAGCGAACTCCAGCCTTGTCGCTTCTAGGGAATTTCTGGCGCTTGGCAGGGTAATGGCCAGCGATCATGCGACGCCTTCACCAGCGAACCTGTTTCGCGGACGCGATCAAAGCAAAGTCGCTTCGCTTGTTCGCACACGCGCCGGAGCGTCAAGGGGGCGGGGAGTCCAAGCGCAGGCCCAATTTATTTGGGCCGGAGCGACGGGGGTTTTGGGGGCGGGGTCGTTCACCGCCCCCCATCTAGACGAAAGGTGGTGGACCTGACCGGGATCGAACCGGTGACCTCTTGAATGCCATTCAAGCGCGCTCCCAGCTGCGCCACAGGCCCACGTACGTCTTCCGAAAGGGAGACGAACGATACCAGAAGTTCGTGTTCCCCGTTGCGACGCGTCGCTACGATCGCTCGCAATCGCGGCCTCCTCCAGCGCGCTCGGCGGTCTTCGAAAATCCCGGGGTCCTGCCC
>CAZBTT010000699.1:0-2571 GCA_964494295.1 uncultured Acidobacteriota bacterium | reverse complement strand
CGCTTAGACGAAGCTCATCGAGAACAAGGTGAGCTGGCTCAAGGGCAACCACAGCCTTAACTTCGGCGGCTCCTTCACCGAGATCAATGTCTGGGGCAAGTTCCAGGGCCTCGTTCCCACGGTCAACTTCGGCCTGGTCGCCGGCGACCCCGCGATCGCTCTCTTCAACGCCGCGAACTTCCCGGGCGCTTCCGCCACCAACATCAGCGTGGCCCAGCAGCTCTACTCCATTCTGACCGGTCGCATCACCTCGATCACCGGTAACGGCGGCCTCGATGAAGCGACCGGCACCTACAAGTACATGGGCGAGCGGCGTCAGGCCGGACGTTTGCGCGACATCGGTTTCTTCCTCCAGGACAACTGGCGCATCAAGCCGAATCTCTCCTTGAACCTCGGGCTGCGCTACGAGATCCAGACGCCATTCTCGGCATCGAACAGCAACTTCTCCACCGCGAGCATCGATGCGGCCTTCGGCGTTTCCGGCCTGGGCTCGGGGTGCAACCCAAGCAAGGTCACGCCGCAAAGCTGCAACATCTTCAAACCGGGCACTCTCCAGGGTTCGAAGCCCGTGTTCACGCAGCTCTCACAAGGCGTCAAGGCCTACAACGCCGACCTCAACAACATCGCCCCCAGCATTGGCTTCAACTGGTCGCCGTCGGCCAGCGATGGTTTCTGGCGGAGGATCCTCGGCGAGCCTGGCGATTCGTCGATCCGCGGCGGCATCTCCCGTTCGTACAGCCGCGCCGGCATGACCGACTTCACCACACCCTTTGGCGCCAACCCGGGACTCACGGTCACGGCCGACAAATCGGCCGCCCTCGGCAATCTCGGCGCGCTGCCGCTGCTTCTCCGCAACACCGCCCTCCTTGGACCGCCGGCTTTCCCGGAGAAGCCGGTCTATCCGATGACCGACGTGGTCACCCAGGATGTCAATACGTTTGATCCGAACATCAAGACGCCCTACTCGGACTCGTGGTCGATCGGGTTCCAGCGCGCCCTCGGCAAGAACATGGCGTTTGATCTCCGCTACGTCGGCACGCGCAGCCGCGACCTGTGGCGCGTCTACGACTACAACGAGGTCAACATCGTCGAGAACGGCTTCCTGAACGAATTCCGGCTCGCCCAGGCAAACCTCCGGGCCAATATCGCGGCCGGACGCGGCGCGAACTTCCGCTACTTCGGTCCGGGAACCGGCACTTCGCCGCTCCCGATCTTCCTCGCGTACTTCTCCGGAGTGCCCGCGTCGCTGGCCGGGGATCCGGCGCGCTACGCGTCGGCCACTTTTACGGACAACACATTCCTGACTCCGATGGCGACCTTCAACCCGCAACCCCGCACCGCCGCCAACGCGCTCGACGCCGACGCCGCACGCCGCGCCAACGCCCTGGCCGCGGGCCTCCCCGCGAACTTCCTGGTCGCGAACCCGGATCTTCTTGGCGGCGCCAACGTCACCGGCAACGGCGGCGGCACCAACTACCACTCTCTGCAGCTGGAAGTCCGGCGGCGTTTCTCGAGCGGCTTCTCCGTGAACGCGAGCTACGTCTTCGCGAAGCAGAGGGAACTTGCATTCTACGGATTCCGCGAAGGCTTCAAGTCAAGGGAAGACGCCGGGACCGAGGGGAGCGTGGTCCACGCGGGCAAGGCCTTCTGGTCATGGGAACTGCCCGTCGGCAAGGGCCGCCGCTTCCTCGGAAACGCCAACGGCGTGGTCGACCGCATCCTCGGCGGCTGGCAGCTCCACGGCTCTATTCGGCTGCAGACCGGCCAGCTCGTGGATCTCGGCAACGTCCGTATGGTGGGATTCGACGCCAAGGAACTCAAGAGCATGTTCAAGCTGCGCACGGTCGACAGCCCCGCGGGGACGCTCCCCAAGAAGCGGGTGTTCATGCTGCCCCAGGCCGTCATCGACGAAACCGTCAAGGCGTTCAGCGTGAGCGCCACGAGCGCCACCGGCTACGGCGCGCAGGGTCCGCCTTCCGGGAAGTACTTTGCCCCTGCTAATGGCCCTGATTGCATCGAGGTCTCCGCCGACGACCTCGCGGCGACTAACGACGGGTCCGGCGCTTGCGGAACCCGCTCCCTCGTGGTCACCGGGCCGATGTTCAGAAACGTCGATCTGAGCCTTACGAAGATGATCCCGGTTGTGGGCCGCACCCGCCTCGAGTTCCGCGTGGAGGCCCTGAACGTCTTCAACCGGCCCAACTTCGTGCCCGTTGGTGGAATCGTCAACAATGCCTCGGGCCTTGGTTCGAACCCCAACAGCTACGAAGTGACGGCCCTGACCGGCGCGAACACTTCACGTACCGTGCAGCTCGTCTCCCGCTTCAGTTGGTAAGCGCCGGGATGTTCTTGTAGGTCAACCAAGCCCGGCCTCGAAAGGGGCCGGGCAGGTGACTTGGATCGGTGTGATGTAGTGGGGCCTGTGCTGATGTGGGTCGCAGGCGGCCGGGGCGTTGAGCGCGAGTCGCAAGAGTCCGTCGGCGAGGTGTGCGTCCAACGAGCCGAGTAAGGAGGCACACGATTCCGAAGTCCCGTAGATCCAGTGCCGACGCAGCGCGAAGCCTCCCCTTG
>CAZBTT010000698.1:0-2574 GCA_964494295.1 uncultured Acidobacteriota bacterium | reverse complement strand
GGCGCGACCGCACGAGACGTCCGCAGGATGGTGGCGAGGCAGGCGCTCACTCCGGTGACGATCGGCGCCATCGCCGGCCTCGCATGTGCGGTGGCCGCGGGCAAGGGGATGGGAAGGCTGCTCTTCCAGGTGGAGGGTTACGACCCCGTGGCGCTGCTCTCTTCGCTCGTGGTTCTCGCCATCGTGGCGCTGTTCGCCGCCGACGGCCCCGCGCGTCGCGCGAGCCGGACCAATCCCGTCTCCGCCCTCAGCAGCGAGTAGCCGGTCCGATTCAGGCGTAGGATCTTCGACCATCATGGCTGCGAAGATCCTCGACCTCAAGGCGTACCTGGCTGCGCTCAGCCCGGAGCAACGGAAGGGTCTCGAAACGATTCGGAAGACCATCCGCGCGGCTGCTCCGAAAGTCGAAGACAACTTCAGCTACGGCATCCCAGGCTTCAGGCTGAATGGACGATCGTTCCTCTGGTGCGCGGCCTGGGCGAAGCATTACTCGATCTATCCGATCAACGAGGCGATGCGGGACATCCTCGCCGCCGAGTCGAAGAAGTACGAGACCAGCAAAGGCACGGTGCGCTTCCCCGCCGACGAACGCCTGCCGGTGGTCCTGATCAGAAAGCTCGTGAAGGCGAAACTCGCGGAAGCGGACTAGGACGCATCTCAGCCACGCGGGGCCGGCTTGCGGGGCACGATCTTCGAAGGGGCCCTCATCACGGAAGGCGCCTTCGGGCGTTTGGCTTCCTTCGGACGGAGACGATCCGCCACCCGCCAGGCGAGCCACACCCACGCGGCATCGCCCGGGTGACTCGCGATCCGGCTCACGTTCGGCCAGAAAGCCACGAGCACGGTGTTCGAGGTGACGACACTCTGCGCGGTGGGCGTGCTGGCGGCGGCGATGGTCATGAGGATCAGCGATGTCGTCACCACACAGAAGGCCGCCACGAGCACGGTGTATCGCTCCGGCGCCTGGCACCAGCGGTTGAGCAAGAGGCCCACGGCGAAGAGCGTCAGGTACCACACGGCAAGCGCCACCGACCAGCTTGGCGAGAAGACGCTCGAAAGGACCAGTATGGCCAATGCCGCGAACATCGTGATGACCACATTCCGCGCCACTGCGAGGGGCGGTCGTCTCCTCTCGGCGCCGCCCACCAACCGGCCGAGGAACACGAGAAGTGCTATCGCGATGGCGGTGCGCAGCAATGTCCCGATGGGAGTGGCCTTCCCCTCCGGGGCCGCGAACATCGACGCCAGCGCGACCAGGGCTATCGCCGCCGAAACCGAAAGGGCCTTCACCATCGCTGCAAGTCTAGCCGTGCCGGATAACACGCAAACTGAACGTAGGATTTCCTGGTGATGAGGGACACGAAGCCGGCGATGAATCTCGCGCTCTACAACGAACTCGTCCCCTGGTACCGGCTCCTCGATCCCACCGAGGAACACCGCGAGGAGGCGGAGGTCTTCACCGCCGCCTTTAAGCGCGCGGTCTCTGGTTCCTGCGACACGCTTCTCGAACTCGGCTCGGGTGCCGGGAACAACGCCTTTCATATGAAGGCGAGTTTCAAGTGCACGCTCGCCGACCCTTCCGAGCCGATGCTTGGTTTGAGCCGCGACATCAATCCCACCTGTGAGCACGTCGTCGGGGACATGCGCACCCTGCGGCTCGATCGCACCTTCGACGCGGTGCTGGTTCACGATGCGGTTGTCTACATGACGACCGAAGCCGACCTTCTGGCCGCGGCCGAGACGGCGTTTATCCACACTCGCCCTGGCGGCGCCGCGCTCTTCGCGCCGGATTGCGTGCGCGAAACCTTCAAAGACTACGCCGGCCTTCACGAGGGCGATGAGGGCGATCTGTCTCTACGCTGCGTGGAATGGAGCTGGGATCCCGACCCCGAAGACGACCAGTGCACGGTCGAGTACGCGTTTCTTCTGCGTCGAGGGACCGAGATGAGGGCGGTCCATGATCGTCACGTCGAGGGGATGTTCGCGCAGGCGACGTGGCTGCGCGTCCTCACGCGTGCCGGTTACGAGGTCGAGATGATCGACCGGCCCATCGGCGAAGGGGAGACCGATCGCGTCTTCCTCTGCCGGCGTCCGCCCGCGATGTGAAATGTCAGTCGTGCCGGAGCGCGCGCAGCGGATCGATGCGCGAGGCGCGGGTGGCGGGAATCCAGCAGGCCGCCACCGCCACCATGACGAGGAGGACCGCCGCGACGCCATAGATGCGGGGATCCGCGAAGTGGACGCCGTAGAAGCTCGCGCGCGCCGAGGCGGTGAGGGCGATGGCAGCGAGGGCTCCGATGGCCAGGCTGATCGCGACGAGACGCAGGCCCTGTGACAAGACACGCGCCTTGAGACTCCACGGCGTTTCACCAAGGGCTATGCGGATGCCGAGTTCGCGGGTTCTCTGGCTGACCGAATAGGCGAGCGCCGAGTAGAGCCCGAGGCCGGCCAGCGCCACCGAGACCATTCCGAACACCGACATCAGCGCGGCCGCGAGCCGCGTCGGCGCGAGCGCTTCAGCCATGATGTCGTCCATCGAACGCACATCCTGGAGCGCGATCCCCGGGCTGATGT
>CAZBTT010000697.1:0-2598 GCA_964494295.1 uncultured Acidobacteriota bacterium | reverse complement strand
GTCGGTTGCCGTTAGGTAGACATTCTTCCCCGTTCCATCGATGGATCCCGCCACCGACCCGTCTTCCACCCCGAACTGCTTGAGAGGGTCGATGCCCTTCTCGGGCTCGACCGGCTTGGGGTCGTCGGGAACCCTGGGTTCAACCAGAACATCGGGGTCCGGGGGCTTGGCGCCCGTCTTCTCCGGGGCCTTCTCGGTAGGCTTGATGGACGAACCCTTGGGGAGCGGCGGTGGGGGCGGCGGGGGCGGGTTGTAGATCAACGCCCGGATGTAGTCGACGGGAGGGGGCGGCTCATCGGGATAGAACAGCGGAGACAGAATCACCGCGAAGATCAGGAGAGCGTGCAGGGCCACCGATATGGAGAACCAGCGGCCGCGGGCCGTCTTCTCATGAGGGTCTCCCGTGTAAAGGGAGAAGAGTTCGTCCCGCGGCTGTTCGTTCTCGGTCATTGGCAACCCTTTAGACGCAGCAGCAAGAAAACTGCCACCAAGCGTCCCATCAAGAGCCCGCGGAGTCTACCCCCCCACCCCGCTTACACCTTCCATTCCGGGCCGCGGGGGCGGCCGGAGGGTGCGTACCTCAGGCCGAGGGGACCCGTCCGGACTGACGGTTCTGCCACCAGATGACAATCGGGCTCGCGATATAGATCGTCGAGTACGTGCCGACGAGAATTCCGATGACCATGGTGAAGCCAAAACCACGCAGCACTTCACCGCCAAAGAGGTAGAGGCCGAGCACGGCCAGGAAGGTCGTTCCGTTCGAGATCAGCGTGCGGGTGAGCGTCTGGTTCAGCGAATCATTGAGGATCTTCGCGAGCGGATCCTTCTTCTTCGTCTTGAGGTTCTCACGGGCGCGGTCGAAGATGACGATCGTGTCGTTCACCGAGTAGCCCACCAGGGTGAGAAGCGCGGCGATGATGTTGAGGGTGATCTCGTAGTTGAAGAAGGCGAGGAAGGCGAGAGTCACGAGCACGTCGTGAAAGACCGCGATCGTGGCGGCCGCGCCCCAGATCGCTCCCCCGAACCGCCAGGTGATGTAGAGGAGTTGGAACACGAGGCCCCAGACCGTCAGCTGAACCGCCTTCTTCCGCAGGTCGGCGCCCACCGTCGGTCCGACGATTTCCGCCGACGACTCGAGGATCTTGTTCTCCGGGTATTGGGCGGCGATCGCCGCCTTGGCCGCGTTGGCCGCCTGATCCAGGTTGGTTTCGTCGACCGCGGCGAGGCGCACGAGAACCTGGTTCTTGGCCGGGTCGTCGTAGGTCTGGATCGTGGCGTCCGCGACCGCCGCGCGGATGCGGTCGATCTCCGGAGTCTTCTCGAAACGAATGATCAGTTGCGTTCCACCGGAGAATTCGACGCCGTAGCCCTTGGCGCCCTCTCCGATGTAGACGCCCGTTCCCAGCATGAAGCCGAAGCCGCCCAGAATGATCAGGGCGCTCAGGGCGACGAAGTACTTCGTCTTGCCGAGGAAGTCGAAATTGGGGTTCTTGAGAATCTCGAGCATTTTCTTCTGTTGCGATTCCGTTAGATGGAAAGTGTGTCGGCTTTGCGCTCGCCGAGCACCCATTCGAAGAGGAACTTACTCACGAAGTAGGAGGCGAAGACGTTCGCGATGAGGCCCCAGACGAGGGTGATGGCGAAGCCGCGAATCGCGCCGGTGCCGAACTGGAAGAGGAAAGCGGCGGCGATCAGCGCGGTGGCATGGGTGTCGAGGATGGTGATCCAGACGCGATCGAAGCCGTTGTTCACCGCGGTCTTCACCGTCTTGCCCGAGCGAAGTTCTTCCCGGATTCGTTCGAAGACGAGGACATTCGTGTCGACGCCCACGCCGACGGTGAGGATGATCCCTGCGATCCCCGGCAGGGTCAGGGTGGCTCCCGCGTAGGCCATGGCGCCCATCAGAATCAGCAGGTTGGCGAGGAGCGCCACGACCGCGTTCACGCCGGAGAGCCGGTAGTAGAAGAGCATGAACAGGGTGATGAAACCCATGCCCGCGGCGGAAGCGAGAACACCCGATCGGATCGAGTCGCGGCCGAGGGAGGCGCCCACTGTCTGTTCCTGGAGAAAACTCAGAGTCGCGGGAAGCGCGCCCGCGCGCAGAACCTTCGCGAGGGTATCGGCCTCTTCCTGCGAGAAGGTCCCCTGGATGACGCCCGAATCGGTGATTCTCGAGTTGATGACCGGCGCCGATTCGACGGTGCCGTCGAGGATGACGGCGAGACGCCGCCCCACGTTGTCTCCGGTCGCCTGTCCGAACTTCTGGGCTCCCGTCGGGGTGAGCGAGAACTGAATGTCGGGCAGGCCGGTCTCCGGGCTGATGCTCGGTCGGGCGTTCTTGAGGTCACGACCCGTGATCACCGCCTCTTTTCGAACGAGATAGAAGGAGCGCGCGCCGGGCTCGGCGCCGGCGCCGCTCGCGCTCGCCCTGGTGGGCGGCGGTTCGGCCTGGCCGGGGGCGAGGAGCATCCCCCTCGTGCCCGCCTCGTTTTCAACGAGCTTCAAAGAGACCTGCGCGGTGCGCCTGATCATGTCCTTCCCCCGCACGACGTGCGTGCCGCGGGCAATGCTCGCTTCAATGCGCCCGCGCTCGGCGGA
>CAZBTT010000696.1:0-2614 GCA_964494295.1 uncultured Acidobacteriota bacterium | reverse complement strand
CGTACACGAAACGTGGATCGGTGGGATCCGCGGGGATCGATTTCTTGTCATTGAGGAACGGCGCGGTGTCCTGGATGAGGCTCAGCGGTTGCGACCAGGTGACGCCGTTGTCCGTGGACCGCGAGACCAGCATCGCGCTGAGCGATCCGGGGGCGAATACCGAGCCCGTGACCGCGAGCGCCATCTGGTACGCGATGCCCGTGGGTCCGATCGTCACCCAGGGGTCCGACGCGCGCTCGAACGTCCCGCCCGCGCAGATCGAAAACGGAAGCGCGGTCTGGGCCCAGGTTGCGCCACTATCCTGCGAAACCGCCATGCCGATCCCCCGCGCCGCGCCGTTGTTCCACCGATCCTGTTGCCAGGCCGCTATGAGATTCGCCGGACGCGCGAGATTGACGGCCAGATGCGGCTCCGCTTCGGCGTTCTGGTAGAGGGTTCCCGCTTCGTTTCGGCCGCAGCTCGCTTGGAACGTCGTGGTGCTACGCGCTACCTGACCGGCCGGGATCTGCGCCGGAGGCGTGGCGGCTTGCGGGACCGCGGTGGGCGCCCCCCCACCTCCGCAGCCGATCATAGTCAAGGCGATCCATAGAGCGGGCGCTCGAAGTGTTCGGTTCCACATGGCGGGACTCCTCACTCAGTGCTTGGGAAGCGGCAATCGCAGCCGCGCGCGAACGCCGCTCCGGTCGGTACGATTCTCCAGAGTCAGCGACCCGCCGTGACCCTCGGCGATCTGGCGGGTAAGCACCAGGCCAATCCCCGAGCCTCCCGGCTTGGTGCTGAAGAAGGGGACGAAGAGATTCGCGGTCGCGGGCAGACCGAGGCCCTCATCCTCGACGAGGATCTCCAGGGCCCCGCCGCCGACGCGCCAGCTGAGGCGCACGCCGGCGCCTTGTTCCTGCGCCGCCTCGACGCCGTTCCGGATGAGATTGATCAGCGCCTGTTCGATCTGGGTTCCGTCCGCGAGCACGGTGAGGGAAGGACCGGGCTGCACAACCACGCCGCGGCGCGCCTCGAGCACGGTCACGCGACGGACCAGCTCCGCGATGTCAACCGGCGCGAGCGAGGGCGCGGGGAGGCGCGCAAGGCGGGCGTAGGACTCGGTGAAGCGCGCGAGCGACTCCGACCTCGAGGCGATCACCGCGAGACCGCGGCGCAGATCGTCGTCAAAGTCAGCGGGACGCGGCGTACGCGAGAGCAGCGTTTCAAGACTTCCCGCGATCGACTGGATCGGCGCGAGCGAATTGTTGAGTTCGTGGCCAATGACCCGGATGAGCCGCTGCCAGGCCTGCCGCTCCTCGTCCCGCAGCGCGCGGCTCACGTTCGTGAGCACGAGCAGGTGATGGGGCCGGCCGCCCTGGCGGAAGAGGGACCGTCGCACTTCGAACCGCCCCGGCCTTCCCGCAAAGCCCGCGTCCATAACGCGCGGCGCCTCCCCGCGCAGGGCCTCGCCCAGTCCGAGATCGGTCGCGGTGCGCCCAAGGGCCCGCTCCGCCGCAAAACCCAGGAGGCCTTCGCCCGCGCGGTTCACGAGGCGAAGCTGCTCACCCTCATCGAAGGCGAACACCGCCACGTCGATCTCCTCCATGACGCTGCGGAGAAGGCCGGTGGCCTCGAGCGCTCCCAGACGCTGGTGTTTGAGGGTTTCCGCCAGCGTATTGACTTCGAAGAGCACCTGCGAAAGAGCGTCGTCGCCGCCCCGTCCGCGGGCGCGGAACGAGAAGTCCTCCTCGCGCAGCGCGGCCAGCAGGTTCGAGACTGTCTGCATCGGACGCACCACCGACATCTGGGCCGCTCGAGCCAGACCCAGCCATAACGCCAGGATGAGGACGGACAGCGTCCATCGGAGTTCGAGGTCGTTGGGCCGCGTCCAGAGCCAGCCGAGGAGGAACGCCGATCCCGGCAGGCCGGCCAGCGCGGCGAGGAGGAAGACGCGGGCGTCGAGCGTGATGGAGCGGGGAAACATCAGAAAGCCCGCGCGATCACGGAAAGAAGCCTAGAGTCCGTGGCGTTCGATGCGGCGATAGAGCGCGCTGCGCGAGAGACCGAGCGCGTCGGCGGCACGGGTGACGTTCCCTTCGAATCGGCTGAGCGTCTTCTTGATGAGGAACGCTTCGACCTCCTCGAGGCTCATGTCTTCGAGCCGGCCCCCGCGAGGCTCGCCAGCCACGCGGAGCGCGAGATCGGCGGCGCCGATCCGCTCGCCGGAGCTCAAAAGCACCGCGCGCTCGATCGCGTGATCCAGTTCGCGCACGTTCCCCGGCCATCCGTGGTCGAGGAGCGCCTGGGTCGCCTGCGCATCGAAGCCCGTGACGCGCTTGCGATAGCGGGCGGCGTGCGCGGCCAGGAAATAGGAGGCAAGCGCCGGGATGTCCTCGCGCCGGTCACGCAGGGGCGGTATGCGGATCTCTATGGTGTTGAGGCGGAACTGCAGGTCCTGTCGGAATCGGCCCGCCGCCACCTCCCCGTCGAGGGCGGCGTTGGTGGCGGAGATGATTCTCACGTTCGCCTTGCGGGTGCGCGAGGGTCCCACGGGGTCGAACTCTCCCGCCCTGACAACCCGGGGGGGCCTCGCCTTCCACCCCCACGCGACGTTTGCGAGCTCCTCGAGGAAAGG
>CAZBTT010000695.1:0-2617 GCA_964494295.1 uncultured Acidobacteriota bacterium | reverse complement strand
CGTGGCGCAGAAGGTATTGGAAGTAGCGCTCGGGCATGAAGGCCCCGGGGATGTCGTCCTCGGGATGGACGCCCATGACGCCGCGCTCGAGCGACTGGGGCGAGCACGACTCGAGCCGGGCCTTCCACAGCCTCCGGCCGGGATGGGGCATATCGAGATGGCGCGAGGTTTGACGGAAGACGCGCCGTTGCATGCGGAAGCGGCTTTCGAGCAATGGGACGTCGAACTGCTTGCCGTTGAACGAGACGATGGTGTCGAAGCGTTCGAGATCCCGTTCGACCGCGCGGATCAGGGCGCGCTCTTCGTGGAAGTCGCGCATGAAGTACTGGCGAACGATGAAGGCATCGCCTTCGATGAAGCCGACCGCGACGAGGAAGGCCGCGGTGCCAGCGCCTCCCGAGAGACCGGTGGTCTCGGTGTCGATGAACGCGGCTTTGCGGGGATCGAACTCGTCGAGATCGACCGACGCGGTGAGGATGCGCGCGGCGTCGGGCAGGGCCTTGACCAGCTTCTCAAGCGACGTGCGTCCAACCCGAGCGTCGAGGCGATAGGTGGCGTCGCGCATCAGGAACTCGCCGTGGATCGAAGAGACGACCTCGCCGCCGATCAGCTTCGCAAGATCTTCGGGCGGCCCCTGGAGGTCGTAAACGTCGATGGGACGCAGGGGCTGAGGGGCAATTCCGGGATCGGCACTATCCAACTCGAAGTACGCAGGCCGCTCGGCTTCGCTTGCGCCGTTCTTCCGGCTCCGAACCTGTTGATCGATGAGCGCCTGCAGGCGCGCTTTTAACGACAAAGGTGATTCAGGGGTCGTCATTGCGAGGAGTTCATCTGACGAAGACGACGAAGCAACCCCGTCTTTGACCTCAGATGCTGTCGTCAGGTCCAGCCCGAGGGCGCGCTCTGGCCGTGCCGGTTCTACACGCCCGCGCTCCTGCACCTCGCGCAGTCGATCTTGAAGCGATCTCGCCATCAGCTCTGCATCGCCGTGCGAAGCAAATGCAACGCCACTTCCTTCCCCTTCGACCCCACCTCGCCTGCCGGGCCGACGCAGGAGGGACACCCATCAAAGCAGGGACAGTTCTCGATCAGGGTGAGACTCTCGGCGATCAACCGGTCATGCAGCCGGAACAACGGCTCGGAAAGCCCAATCCCGCCGGGGTAGTTGTCGTACACAAAGATGTTCGGTTCGTAGGGCTCAAGCACGCCCTCCCCAGGACCAACTCCTTTGGGGCTCGTCATTGCGAGGAGTTCATCTGGGGAGGACGACGAAGCAACCCCCTGCCTCCCACTACCAAACTGTTTACGCCGATCCGGCCAAACCGGCACCAACCCCATCCCACGCTCCACCTTCGCCTCACCCTGCCCGTTATCCCCAACCGCCACCCCAAGGTCCCGCCGATCGCACATCAGGAAGAGCGAAGCCAACTGCCCAAGGGTATGCGACAGAGCAATCACGCCATCCCGCTTCTCCTCCCCGGTGAAGGGAAGCGCCGCAATCACCTCGCGAGGAATGGTGAGCCAGTACGAGGTGGTGTGCATCTCCTTCTGAGGCATCTGAAGCTCACCCGAGCCCACGTTCTCATTCGTATAGAACTTGATCTTCTTGAACCCCACCACCTGCTGCGAGACGTGCACCTCGCCATGCGACCGCACCACCTGCCCACGCGGCTCCTCGACAAACGAATCGAGAATCCGAACCTTGGTGTACGTGATCGCATCGGTGTAGTAGTCGACATCCGCCTCACGGATGTGGGCGCGCCGTTCCTTGTGGTCGTACTTGTGCACGAGGTACGTCTTGCCCTCGAGCATGTAGACCGCCTTCTCGTGAACCATCATGGGCGCCGAATCGAAGTCGACCTCGGCCACGATCTTCGGCTCGCGAGTGATGTCCTGAATCACGAAGTTATCGGACGAGACGCTCCGGAGCGAGACGGTGTCGGCGGGGTAGCTCTCGTGCGTCCAATGCCAGGACTCGCCAGCCTTGTGGACGAAGCCCTGGGTTTCGAGGAAGCCCAGGATCTCCACCAGATTCTCCGACCCGAACGTCTCATTCGACTCGATGGGCAGCTCGAACGCCGCGCACTTGATGTGCGAGATCAGGATGTGCAGGTTGTCCGGATTGATCCGCCCTTCCTCGGCCGAAGCCCCGAAGAAATACTCAGGATTCCGTCCGATGAACTGATTGAGCGGCGTCGAGTTCAAAACCAGCACCGCGGCCGAAGTCGACCCACGCCGGCCCGACCTCCCCGCCTGCTGCCAGGTGGACGCGACGGTGCCGGGATACGACAGCATCACCGAGACATCGAGGGCCCCGATGTCGATGCCCAGCTCCAGAGCATTGGTCGAAACCACGCCGAGCACCGAGCCGTCGCGCAAGCCGCGCTCGATCTCGCGACGCTTCAGCGGCAGATACCCCCCGCGATACCCGCGGATCACGCCCTCCGACCCGGGCCGGTTCTCGAACATGTCCTTGAGATAGGTGACCAGCACCTCGGTAGCCAGACGCGAGGGCGCGAAGACGATCGTCTGAAGCCCCTTCTCAAGAAACTTCGCCGAGATGTCGCGCGCCGAACCGAGAGCCGACTTCCGAATCCCAAGCTTCCGAGTCACCACC
>CAZBTT010000694.1:0-2622 GCA_964494295.1 uncultured Acidobacteriota bacterium | reverse complement strand
CCACGGCAGGACCCCGCTCATCGCGGGAAGACGTTAGCTCGAAACCCGCGGTCCGAACCTGGCTCAGAATAGCGGCGTGCCCGAACTTCCGGACCTGACCGCGTATGTCGAAGCCCTCGATCGTTTCATCGTCGGCCGAACGGTCGAGTCGGTCCGTCTCGTCACGCCGTTTCTCGTCCGCAGTTGGGAGATCCCGGTTTCCGCGGTCAGCGGGAAACGCGTCGTGTCGGTGGAGCGGATCGCGAAACGGATGGTCCTCGGCTTCGACGAAGACCTCTTCTTCGTGATCCACCTCATGATCGCGGGACGGTTTCACTGGAGAAAGCGTGGGGCCGCGGCGTCGCGGCGAACCGATCACCTGGCGCTCGATTTCGATAACGGGTCTTTGTTCCTCACCGAAGCGTCGACGAAGAAGCGCGCGTCGCTGTTCGTCGTTCGCGGCCGCGAGTCTCTGCGCGCGCACGACCCCGGCGGCATCGAGCCGCTCACCTCCTCGCTCGCAGACTTTCGCGCCCGGCTTCAGATCGAAAACCACACCGTGAAGAGGTCACTGACCGATCCGAGGCTGTTCGCGGGAATCGGCAACGCCTACTCGGACGAGATCCTCCACCGGGCGAAGTTGTCCCCTCTCGTATGGACCACGCGACTCACCGAGGAGCAGATCGCCCGGCTCCACGAGGCGACGCTCACGACGCTCGGGGAATGGATCGGCCGGCTGCGCTCGCAGTGGGCCGGCAGGTTCCCCGAGAAGGTGACCGCGTTTCACCCCGACATGGCGGTTCACGGAAAGGCGAAGCAACCCTGCCCGGTCTGCGCGACGCCCGTGCAGCGCATCGCCTACGCGGACAACGAGTGCAACTACTGCCCCACCTGCCAGACCGGGGGGAAACTCCTGGCCGATCGCGGCATCTCCCGCCTGCTGCGCGACGACTGGCCGAAGTCGCTCGAGGAGATGGAGGAATGGAAGGCGGCGCGGCGCGCGCCTCCTTGACTCCATGCCGTCCTCGCGCCTACGCTCCTTTTTATGGGTCTTAAAGGCATTCTCGAAAAGATGAAGCTCGTCGAATCGGATGAGGCGGCGGCGGTCTCCGATGTCGCGGCCGTCCGAGCGGTGCCCTCCTCAACCGCGCCGAGGAGACCCTCAACTGCTGCTGCTCCTCCGCCTTCCATGAAGGAGATCATCCACCGGGTCCCTGCGCCTCGCCTCGACGAGCAGTCGCTTTCGGGCAGCGAGGACATACCGGACTTCCCCTCCATCTACAAAGCCTCCGGGGTCAAGGATCCCGCGCACGGCTTCACCGCTTACAAAGTGCTCGAGATCCTCTCCTCGCCCGACTTCGCCGCCCTCGATTCCAAGGCCAAGGCCGCCGCCCTCTCGGGCTTCCTGCGCATGAATCCCGCGGGTCCGGTGCCGATCGAGGATGTGATCGAGGACGCCCTCGCGCGCGACACCGCGCTTGACGGCTTCGAGGGGTTCCTGCGGATGAAGCTCGACGCGCGCAACGCCGATCGCGAGAAGGAGAACGCCGCCCTGCAGGCCGGCATCGACGAACTCGCGCGCAAGAACCGCGAAAAGATCCAGGCGAACCTCGAAGCCATCGCGAAGGAGCAGGAACGCTTCGCATCGTGGCAGGCCCGGAAGCGCATCGAAGAACAGAAGCTCTTTGAAGCGGTCGGGCCGTTCGTCGAGAAGAACCCCGTCTCGGTCGGCAACTCGTCACAGGAAACCAAGCAGGCGCCCCCAACTTCCTAAGGTCCGCCCAAAGACCGCCCCATTCCAACGCTCACCAGCGAAACCCAGGAGACACAACATGTTCGGTCGGCTCGGCAGACTCATCAAATCGTGGATCGGCTTCTTTATCTCTTTCGGCGAAGACCCGGAGGTGATGCTCCAGGAATCGATCGAGGAGATGCGCAACACCCTTCCCAAGCTGAACCAGATTCTCGTCACCACTCGCGCGACGGTGATCCGGCTCGAGCAGGAAAAGGACGAACTCGAGCGCAAGGAGAAGCAGATCGTCGCCTCCATCCAGGCCGCGCTCAAGGAGGGAAGCCCGGAGGCCCGGCGCATCGCGCAGGACGACGCCGCGACCCTCCAGCAGATCCGCATGGAACTCACGGCGAGCCGCGAGCAGCACATGGCCGCATCGAACGCGTTCGAGAACGCCCAGCTCACCGTCGACGACATCAAGACCAAGCTCAAGACCAAGATCGAGCACTCTCGACGAGCCATCCATGAATCGAAGAAGGCCGAGGTCATGAAGAGCGCGGCGAGCGCGCTGGCCGAACTCGACACCTACGGCACCGGCGCCACGACCGAGAAATACCTCGAAGAGATCAAGCAAAAGGTCGCGGAGAGCAAGGCCTCGGTCGAGATCGCGACCGGCGGGCTCGACGTGGAGCGCATCAAGATGGAGCGCAAGGCCCGCCAGATCCAGGCCGACGGCATCCTCTCCGAGTTCGAGGTGGAGATGGGCCTCAAGAAGCCCGACGCGGTCGCGGTGGCAGCACCCTTTCCCGAAGCGGCGCCGCAACAGCAGCAGAAGACACCGCAGGCAGGTTCGTAAAGCCCCTCAGTGCTCGAGAAGCACCCTGTCCTCAAGCGAGCCCTCGCCAACCAGT
>CAZBTT010000693.1:0-2632 GCA_964494295.1 uncultured Acidobacteriota bacterium | reverse complement strand
AAAGCTTCAGGTCCGGTCCAACGACGATAACAGAACGTCCGGAGTAGTCCACGCGCTTGCCCAGCAGGTTCTGGCGGAACCGGCCTTGTTTGCCACGAAGCATATCGGATAAGGATTTCAATTTGTGATTGCCGGCAGCCGGTGCGGTCTGCCCGCGGCGGCTGTTATCGATCAACGAATCGACCGCATCCTGGAGCATGCGCTTTTCATTGCGGATGATGACGTCCGGCGCCTTGAGCTCCATCAGCTTCTTCAACCGGTTGTTGCGGTTGATGACGCGGCGATAGAGGTCGTTCAGGTCGGAGGTGGCGAAACGGCCGCCATCGAGAGGAACCAGAGGGCGCAGTTCGGGCGGAATGACCGGGATGACGTCCATGATCATCCACTCGGCGCGGTTGCCGCTCTTGCGGACCGCTTCGAGAACCTTGAGGCGCTTGGCGAACTTGAGCTTCTTCTGGACCGAGGTCTCGGTCTTCATCTTCTCGCGGATCGTGGTGGCTTCTTCGTCGACGTCGACGCGCTTCAGAAGCTCCTTGATCGACTCGGCGCCCATGCCGCAACGCAGGCGCGGGTACTTGAGACGAAGCTGGCGATAACGCTCGTCGGGGATCAGCTCCTGACGGCGGACCTCCGGACAGTCGCCCGAATCGACGACCACGAACGACTCGAAGTACAGGATGCGCTCGAGGTCGCGCAGCGAGATGTCGAGGATGTTGCCGATGCGGGAGGGCAGACCCTTGAAGAACCACACGTGCGACGCCGGGCAGGCGAGCTCGATGTGACCCATGCGCTCACGACGGACCTTGGACTGCGTGACTTCGACGCCGCACTTGTCGCAGATGACGCCCTTGTGCTTCATCCGCTTGTACTTGCCGCACAAGCACTCCCAGTCGGTGATCGGTCCGAAGATCTTCGCGCAGAAGAGTCCGTCGCGCTCCGGCTTGAAAGTGCGGTAGTTGATGGTCTCGGGCTTGGTGACTTCGCCCTTTGACCACGAGCGGATCTTGTCCGGACTCGCGAGCCGAATGCGGATGGCGTCGAATTCGGGCAGCTTGGGCTCGACGTTTGCGCTTACTGGCAGGGTCAGGCTCATTTGGGTTCAGGTCCTTCTATTTCTTGCTGCGTGTCGTCGCTTAATTTTTGGATGGAGTGAACGCGTGATCTCGGACGGAGATCAGGCGGTCACGCGAGACTTGATGAGCTCGACATCGAGGCCGAGGCTCCGCAACTCGCGAATCAGGACGTTGAACGACTCGGGAACGCCGGGGGCGTAGTAGTTCTCACCCTTGACGATCGACTCGTAGATCTTCGTGCGTCCGTAGACATCGTCGGACTTGGCGGTGAGGAGTTCCTGGAGGATGTTCGCCGCGCCATACGCCTCGAGCGCCCACACTTCCATTTCTCCGAGCCGCTGTCCGCCGAACTGCGCCTTGCCGCCCAGCGGCTGCTGGGTGATGAGGGAGTACGGTCCGATGGAACGCGCGTGGATCTTGTCGTCGACCAGGTGGGACAGCTTCAACATGTAGATGTAGCCGACCGTCACCGGGTTCTCGAAGGCCTCGCCGGTGATGCCGTCCCACACCGTGGTTTTACCCTTGGTGATGATGTTCGGACGCAACGGATTGATCTGGCGTTCCTTGACGTTCGCCTTCTCGACGTAGTCGAAGATCTCCTCTTCGGTGGCTCCGTCGAAGACGGGGGTCGCGAAGTGAAGCCCGAGCGCTTTCCCGGCCCAGCCGAGGTGAGTCTCGAGGATCTGTCCGACGTTCATACGCGAAGGCACGCCGAGCGGGTTCAAGACGATCTCCACGGGCGAGCCATCGGCGAGGTACGGCATGTCCTCTTCGGCCATGACCCTCGCGATGACGCCCTTGTTTCCGTGACGTCCGGCCATCTTGTCGCCGACCGACAGCTTGCGCTTCATGGCGATGAAGACGTCGACCATCTTGATGACGCCCGGCGGCAGCTCGTCGCCGCGCTTCAGACGGTTTTCCTTTTCGGCGAACAGCGCCTTGAGGACCTCGATCTGACGCTCGGTTTTGTCGATGATCTCCTCGATGCGCTCGCGGGAATCCTGGGAGCCTGTGTCCTTGACACGGAGCTTGAGGATCTCGGAGTGACGGAGGCGGCGAAGTGCATCGCGCGTGAGCGTGTCGCCCTTCTTCATGACCTTCTCGCCCTTGGCGTTCAAGAGGTCGGCGGAGACTTCCTTGCCGTGGAGAACGTCTTCGATGCGCTTGTCGCGCTCATCCTGGAGGATGCGAATCTCGTCCTTGAGATTCTTCTCCATCATGTAGATCTCGGCGTCTTCGATCTGCTTGGCGCGCTCGTCCTTCTCCACACCCTTGCGGGAGAAGATGCGGACGTCGACCACGATGCCTTCGATGCCGGGAGGGCAGTAAAGCGATGCGTCGCGCACGTCGCCGGCCTTTTCGCCGAAGATCGCGCGGAGGAGCTTCTCTTCCGGGGTGAGCTGGGTCTCGCCCTTGGGCGTGACCTTGCCGACCAGGATGTCGCCGGCCTTGACCTTGGCGCCGACGTCGGCGACGCCGGCCTCGTCGAGCTTGTTGAGCGCCGCCTCACCGACGTTCGGGATGTCCGAGGTGATCCCCCCGGGCCCGAGCTTGGTGTT
>CAZBTT010000692.1:0-2650 GCA_964494295.1 uncultured Acidobacteriota bacterium | reverse complement strand
TCGCCGCCATCCTTCCCATGGCCTTCGTCCGCGGTCTGATGGGCCCCTACATGCGCCCCATCCCGACCGGCGCCTCCGCCGCGATGATTTTCTCGCTCGCGGTCGCCTTCATCGTCTCCCCCTGGGCCGCGTACCGGATCTTCAAATCGCACAAGGCGCACGAGCCCGGCGAGGGCGAGGCGAAGGAGGGTTTCTCGACCAGGCTCTACCGGCGTTCGATGTCGGCGCTGGTCAGCCGCCCGTCCGCCCGCTGGGGTTTCTTCGCGCTGGTGATGGCGCTGCTCCTCGGAGCCATGGGCCTCGTCGGCGCGGGTTTCATGCGCGTGAAGATGCTGCCCTTCGACAACAAGAGCGAGTTCCATGTTCTCATCAACCATGACGCAGGCACGCCTCTTGAAGTGACCCTCGAAACCGCGCGCGAGATGAGCCGCTACCTCGCCTCCGTCCCCGAGGTCGCGAACGTGCAGATCTACGCGGGCGCGCCCGCTCCCTTCAACTTCAACGGCCTTGTCCGTCACTACTTCCTCCGTCGCTCGCCTGTGGGCGCCGACCTGCAGGTGAATCTCGCGCACAAGTCGAAGCGCGATATCCAAAGCCACGATCTCGCGAAGCAGGTGCGAACGCCCCTCATCGAAATCGCGAAGCGCCGCGGCGCGCGTGTGAAGGTGGTCGAGATCCCGCCCGGCCCGCCCGTCCTCGACACCCTGGTCGCGGAGATCTACGGCCCCACCACGGAGGCCCGCGAGTCGCTGGCGCGGGAAGTCCGCGCGATCTTCGAATCGACGCCCGGTGTGGTGGACGTGGAAGACACCCTCGAAGCCTCGCGCCCGCGCGTGGACATCGCGATCGATCGGGAGAAGGCCGGACTCCTGGGCATCCCCTCGATGGACGCGGTGGAAGCGCTCGCCGGGCCCGGTGAAGGGCGCGAAGTGGCCCGGCTCGATGCCCCCACCTCGCGCGAGCCCGTCCCGGTGCGCGTTCGCCTCTCCGCCACCGACCGCGCGAATCTCACGAAGCGTCTCTCCCTGCGCGTCGATGGTCCCGGCGGTTCGGTCGCTCTCGACGAACTCACACGCGTCGTACGGCGAGAGGAGGAGCAGCCGGTCGTGCACAAGGACCTGCGCCCGGTGGCCTACGTCTTCGCCGACCTCGCCGGTGAGCAGGAGAGCCCGGTCTACGCGCTGGCGGCGCTCGACAAGAAGCTCGATCAGCTCAAGCGACCCGACGGTTCGGCCCTTGAGCGTTTCGCGGTGGAAGCGCCGGAGACCAGCGACCGCACCGCCATCAAGTGGGATGGCGAATGGCAGATCACGTACGAGGTGTTCCGGGATCTCGGCATCGCCTTCGCAGTGGTCCTCGTTCTCATCGCGATCCTCGTGATCGGCTGGTTCCAGTCGTTCGCGGTGCCCCTCGCGATCCTCCTCCCGATACCGCTCTCGCTCATCGGCATCCTGCCCGGCCACTGGGGCTTCGGCGCCTTCTTCACCGCCACCTCGATGATTGGTTTCATCGCGGGCGCCGGCATCATCGTCCGGAACTCGATCATCCTCGTCGACTTCATCGAGCTGAAACTGCGGATGGGAATGGCGCTCGAAGAGGCGGTGGTCGAAGCCGGCGTCGTCCGCTTCCGCCCGATGCTGCTCACCGCGGCCGCCGTGGTCGCGGGTTCATTCGTCATCCTGTTCGACCCGATCTTCCAGGGTCTCGCGATCAGCCTGATGATGGGCGAAATCGCGGCAACCCTCCTTTCCCGCATGGCCGTCCCCGTCGTCTACTACCTGATCGCCCGCCGCGGCCGGGCCGCGGAATTGAACCGCGAAGGGCTCACTCCCGAACTCCAGGCCGCTCACTGAACTTTCACCCAACAAGGAACAACACCAATGACCATCGAACGCGCCCTCCGGGCCATGGCCGGCTTCTTCGTGATGCTCTCGGTCGCCCTCGGCTACTGGGTCCACCCGGGTTTCTTCGCCTTCACCGCCTTCGTGGGCCTGAACCTCTTCCAGTCGGCGTTCACCAACTGGTGTCCCGCCATGGCCATTTTCAAGAAGCTGGGGCTCCAGGGTTGCGTACCCCAAGGGTAGGCTGCGCGCTGCCCCAAGGGCAGGCTGGCGCGCTACCCCAGTCCCAGGCTAAGGCCGCTTAAGGGGCAGCCGAACCGCGGGAAGCGGCGTCTCGACGGTGAGCCCGCCCTTGCGCCGGATCGTGTAGCCAAGGGCCTTGGGCCGCGCGCTGACCACGCGGATCAGCTCGCGGTCCACGTAGTGCGCGGCCGCCCCGTCATCGAGGGCGATCATCGCGGCGGTTTCTCGTGATCCAACGAGCCGATGAGCGGCCGGTCGGCGGTCCTTCTCGCTGTCGAAGTGGGGACAACATGCGCCCGGCAGGAACCCGAGGCACGGTAGAGCGGCGAGGCGTCCGGCCCACGAATCCGTCACCCCGGTCGTGAACCAGCAGATCGCTCCCGCACTCACGCCGGTGAGCACGACGCCGCGCCGCCAGGCCTCGCGCAAGATCGCGGGAATCCCCCACTCGCGCCAAACCGCGAGCATGCTCTTGGTGTTGCCGCCTCCGACGAAGATCATGTCCTGGTTCAAGAGCATCTTCCGCAGGTCGGGGGTACGCGCGAAGAGAGGAACATGCGTCGGCC
>CAZBTT010000691.1:0-2660 GCA_964494295.1 uncultured Acidobacteriota bacterium | reverse complement strand
GATCCACACCTACATAGGTATGGCCCTCAACTGCGACCTCCTCGCCCTCAGCGGGGAAATAGCGGCGCTTGGCATCCTGAGCGGCGCCGCAGTTGGGGCAGTGACGGTGCGTGAGCCCAAGGAGCTTCGTGGTCCCGCAACTCGCGCAGTCCCACAACATCTGGTAGCGCGCCACGGCCTACGTCTCCTCTCGCCTGTGCCGCTCGCCGGAGAGCGGAGATGGGGGGCTCAGCATGGCTTCGTGCCTTATGCGGCCCCCCCGACTGCTATCTATAAATCCCGTTGAAGAGATATTTGAAGGTCCCGTGCGGCTGTGCGCGGAACGTGATCTCCGGGCCGAACAGCATCAGGCGGCCCTGCCCCATCTTCGCCTCGGCCACCAGAACGCCCCCTTCAAGGTAGTGCTGGCCCCATGCCCAGCCGCTGCGCAACGGCGTCGCGTTCGGAAACCATGCCACGGGCGTGACGCCCCGCGCGAACGCATTGGGCTTCAACTCGAACACCGGCGAATTGTCGAACATCACGTCCACCGAACTGGTCACGCCCCACGCGAGAGGATGGGTCGGATCCGTCTCGGCGCGAAGCACCGAGCCGGGAACGTAGTACTTGTCGCGACCGAGGTTCTTCGGGCCGGTGGCGGTGCGCTCGACGAGGTGGTTCTCGACCAGACCGAGGTGATGGCCGATCGCGGTCGACTCGCCGATTGCGAGAACCTTGCCGCCCGCCTCGATGAAGGCCTTGATCGCGGGAACGCTCTTCGCCACGGAGTAACGGCCGAGCCAGGGCGCGAACTCACCCGCGCGCTCCGGCGAAGGCTGGCGGGAGAAGAAGAGGCCGGCGGCCGGACGGTCGTTCTCAGGCAGGATGCCGTCCGCGAAGATCAGCACGTCGTACTTCGCGTTGAGGTTCCCGGCATCGACGACCTGCGGGTAGATCTGCTCCACGGAAGCAAACTCGAACTGTTCGAGGATCCAGCGGATCCAGCCCGAGGGCATGCTGCCGCCATAGGTGTCCGCGAGGCCGATGCGCATGGTCTTCAGTTGAGTCGTCTCGGCGGGCTTCGATCCCGACACAACAGTGACGCCGAGATCGCTCGCGGCCTTCGTCACCACCGGTGTGGACGCCGCACTCGCCGGAACATAGAAACCACCCGCGGCCGGACCGGAGATGATGCGATGCACCTCGCCTCCCGCCTTCAACACGCGGTTGGCCACCAGAACGGAATCGTTCTGGCTGGCGGGAAGGATGTAACCACCCGCACCCGGACCGGCGAGCGTGGCGGCCGGCGCCTTCAGGAGATTTGTCGGGTCGATCCGCTCGAAGGGTCCGTCGAAGCCGTCGAGAACGCGATCGAAGGTGACGCCCATCTGATAGGCGAGCGTCCAGCCGGCATTGTCATAAGGTGGAATCGGCGGGCCGCCGGGCGACGCGAAGTCGTTCGGGTGATCCTGAGGCTCGAACATGTCGATCACATGCGGGCGGAAGGCCTGCGCGGTTTTCACCACGATCGAACCCCTGGGATAGCTCTTCCCCGCCACAGTGAAGTCGGCGGTGGCGCGATGCACCACGATGCCCGAGCGCTGAAGCGCGTTGATGAACTTGATCGCGGTCGGAAAGTCGGCCTGGCTCGCGGGAAGAATGTAGCCGCGAGGGTCGCGATCTTCGGGCTTGCGAAGCTCATCGAAGTACTTGGTGGGAACCACCGGCGATCGGCCGCCGGCGTTGGCCGCGAACAGGCCGCCTGGAGTCATGGTCGGATTGATGGTGGAAGCGGGACCTCCCGGCGCGCGCGTTTCCTTGTCGGCCACCGCCCGGACCGCCTCGATGTCCTTCGGCCACACCGTCCAGCTGTCCTTGCTGCCCCGTTCGATGGAGTTCCGCCCCATCTTGTAGATGTTGTAGAGGAACTGCTCGCGATGACGCGACGCGATGTCGAGCACCGCGTAGTTCGCGGTGACCGAGTAGTCGATCGACTGGCGGAAGTGCCACTTCTGGGGCGCGATCGGCAACACGTAGTCGCCGGTAGGCAGGGCGCGCTGAGGCACGAATTCGATGTCGACCGGAGTGGGGTTGCCGATGGTCTCGGTCAGCAGACCGATCTGGTTGTGGAAGTAGACGGTGGTGCGCAGACCGCCGTTCCACCAGGTCGAGTAGTTGGCGCCGCGGCGGGTGGTGGCGCCGGGCTTGTTCTCGACCACGAAACGGTTGTGCATCGAAGCGCCGACGAGGTCGAGGCCGGTGAGGATCAGCGGATCGAAGTTGTAGTTGAAGGGATCGCGGAAGGGCGGTGCGAAGAGAACCGCGCCCGTGGGCCCGGTCTGATGATGGTTGTACATGATCTGCGGGATCCACTCGATCGAGAGCTGGCGCGCCATGTTGCGGCTCTCCGCCTGAGTGAGCGCATAGAAGTCGCGGTTGTTGTCGTGGCCGATGTACTTCTGATAGAGGCGCGGGATGTCGCCGGAGATCCGCTTCTTCTCGTCGGACTCCTTCATGTACCAGTTGGAGACGAGTTCCATGCCGTCGGGATTGGCGTGGACGGCGAGGATGATGAGGTCGTTCAGGAAACGCGTCGTCTCCTCGTCCGTGCGGCTCACCAGCTGGTAGACGGTCTCCGCGAGCTGGGATGCGCCGAGAACTTCAGTCGCGTGCAGGCCGCC
>CAZBTT010000690.1:0-2670 GCA_964494295.1 uncultured Acidobacteriota bacterium | reverse complement strand
CACGCTCCTCGTGGGCGTTCACTTCTGGCGCATCCGCAAGGACGGCGGCCTGTCGCGGCCCGAGGGCGCCGATCTTCCGGAGGCCCAGGTGCGTTTCCCTGAGGCGATCGAGGGCAAGCGCGAGGGCCTGGCTCCGCTCGCCAAGACCCAGAAGAGCCGCCAGTTCGGAGTCATGGGTCTGATCCGGGGACCTTTCACCAAGGTCGGCAACACTCCCGACAACACCGTCTATTCGTGGCCCAACCTCTTCATCGCCGAACTCTTCTGTTTCGCCCTCACCATCGTGGTCATTCTCGTCTGGTCGCTGGCCATGAACGCGCCGCTCGAGGCTCCGGCCGATCCTACGCATCCGCCCAATCCCTCGAAGGCGCCGTGGTACTTCCTCGGGCTTCAGGAGATGGTTTCGTACTCGGCGTTCTGGGGCGGGATCGGCGTGCCCACGATCTTCGTGATTCTGCTCCTGCTCCTGCCGTACCTCGATCGCGGGACGCGCGGCACCGGGGTGTGGTTTTCGAGGCACCGGCTGCTCGCGACAACGATCTTCACGCTTCTCCTGATCACGAACCTCGTGTTCGTGATCATCGGCACTTTCTTCCGCGGCCCGAACTGGGCCCTCGTCACACCGTGGTGAGGCACTAAGTCATGCGCTCAGCCCTGGCGGTTCTCTCCGTGATCGTCTTCGTCATCCACGGCGTCGTCTTCTACGACCAGTTCTTCGCGCGCTGGCAGGAGTATCAGGCGGACTACTTCGAGAAGGCCGCCAACGATCCCCAGGCCCCCGAGGCCGTGAAAGAGGCCCTGCGCTCCCGTCGGCCCGCCATCGAACAGACCATCGTGCGCAGCTTCGGCGGAGAGCGCGTCGACCGCTGTCAGACCTGCCACATCGCGATCGACGATCCGCGCTTCAAGGACGGCAACCAGCCTCTCGCCACCCATCCGGAAATTCCCGGTCACAAGTTCGAGACCTACGGCTGCACGGTGTGTCACGACGGACAGGGAAGGGCGGTGTTCGCGAAGGCGGCTCACGAGGGCGGTGAGGACTGGCCTTGGCCGATGGTGCAGAAGGAGATGATCCAGGCCAACTGCGTGCAGTGCCATGTGGAGCCGGGATGGGAGCACGCACCTCTCGTCAACGAGGGCCGGCAACTCTTCTTCCAGCGCGCCTGTTACACCTGTCACACCATCGCCGGGCTCAGCTTCGGGTCGATCGGTCCGGAGCTGACGGAAGAGGGACGTCGTCGTCGGCCCGACTTCATCCTGGGGAAGATCAAGGATCCGCAGGCCACCAACCCCACGTCCACCATGCCGAAGCAGGACCTGACCGATCACCAGCGCCTCGCCCTCACCACCTTCTTGAAGGCGCAGCAGGGCTCGAGGATCTCGCGGGCTCCCTTGCAGCAGTTCGTCTCCGCCCAGCAGGCCCGGCCCGAGTGGCTGGAGGTCGGCGTGATCGCGGGTCCGGAAGCGGCGCGGGCGATGGCGACCCAGAGCGTGATCCAGCGCGGCGAGACGCTTCTCCCGCGCGCGGGGTGCCTGAGCTGTCACAAGCTCGGCGCGGTGGACGGTCTTGTCGGGCCGGACATCGAGTACGCCTCGGCCCAGCGGGACTTTCCCTGGCTGATGGCTCACTTCAAGGATCCGAGGAGCGTGGTTCCAGGCTCGATCATGCCTCCCTACCCTCTGCCCGGCGAGGCCTTCGTAGCCCTTACGGAGTACCTGGTGACTCGTCCCGTTCCCTCCGTCCCGAACGATCCCGCCGAGGAGTACAAGCTCCTGTGCGTTCGCTGCCATGGTGAGAAGGGTGCGGGCGATGGACTGATTGCGCGCTACCTGGACCCGCGGCCCCGTGACCTCACGAAAGCGGCGTTCATGAAGAGCAAGCCGAAGCAGCGGCTGGTGGACAGCGTGATGAACGGCGTGCCGGGCACGAGCATGGCCCCTTGGGGAAAGGTTCTCGGCCAGGAGCGCTCGGCGCGGCTGGTGGACTACGTACTCGATACGATCTCGAAGGGCGGGACCGCGCGCATCGCCTCCAATCGGAAGGTTCCAGGCGTGAACCCCGTGGCCTACTCCGCGGAAAGCGCCGCACGTGGCGAGGCGATTTTCCTCGACCGCTGCTGGGGCTGCCACGGCAAGAAAGCGGATGGCCACGGACCCAACGCCGTCGACATCTGGCCACGGCCGCGCAACCTTCGCAACAAGCCCTTCGTGATCGCCGCTTCCTACGACCGGCTGCACGAGAGCATCAAGTACGGCGTGCAGGGCAGCGCGATGCCCGCGGCGGGCTTCGACTTCAACCTCGACGATAAAGCGATCGGCGACCTCATCAACTACATCGACGGTCTCAACGGCACCAGGGGAGCGGCCTCGATCGCGGCACGAACCCCACCGGCCACCACCACGACACCCGCAAAAGAGGGAGGCGAGAAGTCTCATGAGCGCTGAAGACGTCAAAGGGCCGTCCGAGATGACGGCCCATGAAGACAAGAGTGCCTTCGGTTTCCTGATGGCCGCCGGGCTGTTCTTCGTGGTCTCGGGGATCTATGCCCTCGTGATCGCCGCGAAGCTCCAGTACCCGACCCTGCTCGGGGCGGTCTCGTGGCTGACCTACGGACGCATGCGCCCGGTTCACACCAACGGGATGTTGTTCGGCTGGCTCCTCGCCGCCGC
>CAZBTT010000689.1:0-2676 GCA_964494295.1 uncultured Acidobacteriota bacterium | reverse complement strand
GATGGAGATCGAGACCGCCGATACCGTCTTCGTTGTACTTGCCATCGCCATCGCTGTCGATGCCCTCGGGATGGACGTCCCAGTCACCCTGCTTGTCCTTGACGCGGCGCATGGCCCGGCCCTTCGGGTCCTTCGGATCCTTGATCGCGTTCCCCTTGCCCGCGCCGACGAAACGCCGCATCTGACGAAGCGCGCCATCGCCGTCGAGGTCTTCACCCGAGTCCTCGTCGAACAGACCATCGTTGTCGTTGTCGGTGGGACGCACCGACGAACGCAGGGTCTGGGCGGTGTAGTGATAGAGGCTGTTGCCGTCGGGGTTGTTGTGGGGGCGCACGTACATGGTCTTCGTATCGACGAGCGCCTTCATCTCGGGATCCGTCGCGTACTTCGAGAGCAGTTCGTTCGCGAAGTAGAGCGTGGCTTCGATGCCGCTGATCTCGCCCGAGTGTCGGCCGCCTTCGATAAAGAGGGCGGACTTGTCGGTGTGTTTCCCGGTCTTCTTGTTGGTGATCGTCATCTGCCAGATCTCGCGGCCCTCGAGGGATTTCCCCACGGAGTAGAGGTCGACGAGATCGGGGTACGCGGCGGCCCATGCCTTCATCAGCTCCGTCGACTCCTCATACGTATGAAAGTGGCGCGGATCGTAGACCCCGGGTTTCTCCGGAGTGAGCTCGGAGTAAGTCACGCGATCGAAGACCGAGATACCGTCCCGCGCCCCGCCCGCGACGCGATAGGTTTCCTTCTTTTTCGCCGCGGGCTCCTGCGCAGCGGGAGCCTGGGCCGATACGGGCGCGGCCAGGGCCGCGGTAAGAATCAAACAAAGCGGGCGTCGGGCGTTCATGGGCGGACTGGGTTCCTTGGCTAATGAATGGAGATCGCGACGTAGTGGATGGGGGTCTTGCCTGTATTGGCGAAACGGTGGTCAGCGTTGCGCGGAATGAAGTACGTCTTGCCGACCTTCCACGCCCCCTGATCCTTGCCGGCCACCGACACGTCCGCGGTTCCCTCGGAGGTCGCGATGATCAGCACATCCATCGGATGCGTCCCCGGCGCTTCGACCGAACCTCCTTCGCGAATGGTCCGCGTCGCCTTGAAGGTCTTCTCCTCGAACAGCACCTCGCGGGTCACCCCGGGTTCGGGCGTCGCCGCGGGTTTGGGAACCTGCGCGTAAACGGTAGCGCCGAGCAGCGCGAAACCGAGGGCCTTCATCACTTCGCTGACTTTCATGGGCGACCTCCTGAGGTGCGACCGGATGTTATCGAAGTAGGATCACCCGCACCGACGAAGCCGCACTGGAGGCACGATGAAACTGCGACGAGCCGTTCAAATCACGCTCATGTTCGGGGGATCGGTGGCCGCCGCCGCATCGCCGGGGCAGTCGACCTCGGCGCCACCGACCCGGACTCCGGCTCCGCCGACCACGGCCTCGGTTATGGCCGCGGCCACGCCGGCCGACTGGCGGCCGCTCGATCCCGAGAACACGCTGTATCTCGAAACCGCGGCGGGCCGCGTCGTCATCGAGCTCGCCCCCGGCTTCGCGCCGAACCACGCCGCGAACGTGAAAGCGCTGGCCCGCGAGGGCTACTTCGATGGCCTCACCATCAACCGCGTGCAGGACAACTACGTGGTTCAGTGGGGCGATGCGAACGAGCGTGAGGGCCGCCGTCCCATCAAGACCGCAAAGGCGACGCTGCCCGGCGAGTTCGATCGCGCGATCGGACCCGACCTCCCGTTCACCCCGGCGCCCGACGGCGACGTCTACGCCGCCGAGGCCGGCTGGTCGATGGGCTTCCCCGCCGCGCGCGACCCGAAGTCCGGCCGAACCTGGATCCCCTACTGCTACGGCGTTCTCGGCACCGCGCGGGGCGGCGACCCCAACAGCGGCGGCGGGTCGCAGCTCTTCGTCATCATCGGCCACTCGCCGCGGCATCTGGATCGCAACTACACCGCGTTCGGCCGCGTCGTGAAGGGCATCGAGCTGCTCTCGACCCTCCCGCGGGGTTCAGACGCCCTCGGGTTCTACAAGAAGCCGGAGCAGCGCGTCACCATCCAGAAGTTCCGCGTGGCCGCCGATGTTCCCGAAGCGGAGCGAACACCGCTTCAGGTGCTGCGCACCGACACCGCGACCTTCAAATCGCTGGTGATGGCGCGCCGGACTCGCACCGAGGCCGGTTTCCAGTTTCCCGTCGGCCGGATCGAGGTCTGCAACGTTCCCATCCCGGTGAAGTGAGCGGCACGGACCGCTAGACTCGCCCGCCCATGACCGACCTCTTCGACGACCTCGTCTGGCGCGGCCTGATTCATCAGGCCACCGACGAAGCGCACCTGGCGCAATGGCTGCGTGCGGGAAGTCGGACGCTCTACGTCGGCTTCGACCCCACGGCGTCGAGCCTGCATGTCGGAAGTCTGCTTCCCCTGATGATGCTGCGGCGGTTCCAGAAAGCCGGGCACAAGCCGATCGCTTTGGTCGGAGGGGCCACGGGGATGATCGGCGATCCGAGCGGCAAGTCGGAGGAGCGCAACCTGCTCTCGGCCGACGCTCTCGCCGCGAACGTCGCGGGAGTTGGCGCGCAACTCCGCCGCTTCCTCGACTTCGACGCGAAGGACAACGCCGCGCGCCTCGTGAACAACTTCGATTGGATGAAGGGCTTCTCGTATCTCGACTTCCTGCGCGAC
>CAZBTT010000688.1:0-2677 GCA_964494295.1 uncultured Acidobacteriota bacterium | reverse complement strand
AGCATGCCGAGGAAGACCGCGGTCACGCCGCTCCACCAACCCGAGCCGAGCCGCTCCGGCTCGTCGTCCCCGAACACCCGCTTGAAGACCGGATCCAGATCCATCGTCCTGGATTCTCCTATTCCTCGAGATCGCTCGCCCGCACCAGCGCCTTCCGGCCGAACTTCTCGCGGACCTTGTCGCGCAGTTCGTCGATTTTCTCCCCCCGCTTCGGCGCGTCGTCCTCGAACAACGATTTCTGCGCCGGCGCGTCAAACCCCGAGACGCCGATGCCGAGAAGGCGCACCTTGAGCGAACCGTGAACCTCGTCGAACAGCATGGACGCCATTTCGTAGAGTTCCGCGGCGGTGTTCGTCGGGACTTTTCGGGAGCGTGCGTGGGTGGTGGTCTTGAACGTCTCGTCTCGATACTTGAGGGTGATGGTTCGACCCGCGAGTGATTCGGCGCGGAGGCGATGTGAAAGTTCGTCGGCCAGATGCAGGAGGCGCCTGGTGAGCGCGCGCGCGTTGCCTTCGTCGCGATCGAAAGTGTGCTCGACGGAGACGCTCCTGGCCGCCCCGGCTGAAGGGACGACGGGACGGTCGTCCTCGCCGCGGGCCAGGCGCTGCAGGTCGAGCCCGTGAGTGCCGAGGAGTTTCGTCAGCTTCGCGTCGGCGAGCTGGCCGACCGTGTGGATGCCGAGTCGCGCGAGCCTCTCCTCCATCTTCGGACCCACGCCCCACAATCGCCGCACCGGAAGGGGCGCCAGGAATTCACGTTCCGTCCCCGGCGGGACCACGACGAGACCGTCCGGCTTCCTGAGGTCCGACGCGATCTTCGCGATGAGCTTCGCCGAGGCGACGCCGACCGAGGCGGTGAGTTTCGTCTGCTTCCTGATCTCGGCCTTGATCCGTCGCGCGATCTCCTCGCCGTCCCCGAAAAGCCGCACGCTCGCGGATACATCCAGGAACGCCTCGTCCACCGATATCGGCTCGACCAGATCCGTGAACATTTCGAAGATCGTGCGGATCTGCTTAGAGACCTCGGAATACTTCGACATGTCCGGGGAGATGAAGATCCCCTGGGGGCAGAGCCTGAAAGCGGTGGAAATCGGCATCGCGCTCGAAACCCCGAACTTCCGAGCGGCGTAACTCGCGGTGGACACCACGCCTCGGCCGGCGCCGCCCTTCGGATCGGCGCCGATGATCACCGGTTTGCCCTTGAGTTCGGGCCGATCCCGCTCTTCCACCGCGGCGTAGAAGGCATCCATATCGACATGGAGGATGGTGCGGAAGCGGGTCGGGCGGGCAGGGATTGGGGTTGTCATGACGAAAGACCGGGCGGAGAGAGTAGAACCCAGGAGCCTGCGCGGTGGAAGGGCTCCTGGCCCCCGAGGGGCGGCTTCGCGCTCCACCGGACCGCGCTCCGTTGGCGTGCGGGGCGAACGCGAGGAAAACCGCCGCGTGCGTCCGTCTACCAAATCACGCTTGACCTGATGGCCAAGTGAGCGTATACACCCTCGCACCCCTTACGTACGAGTACCGTACTGTTAGTCAAAGGAGTCGCGGCCGAATGAGGCGACTTGAACCCCGCACCGTCGTCGCCGTCATCGACCACCCGGGTCGCGGCTGGGGTCTGGATTTGACGCTGACGCTCCGCGGCACGTTTCGCGCCTTCCCGGTGCTCGCGGCCCTGGTCGCCTTCACCCTGGCGCCCTCACCCGCATGGGCCGTGCCGCCGGTGCACTCACAAGGTCCGGGCCTCGGCACGTACAGCATCGGGGAAGTGCAGATCCCGCTCGGCGCCACGAGTGGCGATGGAGTCAACTACGCATGGTCGCTCGCCTCGGGCTCGTTGCCCCCGGGGGTCGTCATTCGCACCGATCTTGATACCTGGTACCCGGGCGGGTCGAGTGCGGGCCTGATCGGAGTCGCGACCACTCCCGGCAACTACGCCTTCACCTTGAAGGTGTCGAGCGGAGGGGAGGACACGGACCTTGCCTACACCCTTCGCATCGCCCCCCTGGTCGTCACCAACTCCTCGAACCTGCCGGCCGCCTTCGTGAATACCGCGTACTCATTCACCCTCAGTGGGGCGAACAATGCGGGCGCTTTGACCTGGGCGGTCCTGAGCGGCGTCCCCTCCGGGATGACGCTCAGCTCGGCCGGCGTCTTGTCGGGCACTCCGGACACTCCCGGCTTCTACAACATCAACTACACCATTTCCGATGGTGTCGACACCTTGTACCGGAACGTCTCGCTCGGCATTTCCGCGGTACGGATCACCACGCCCGCCGTTCTCCCCAACGCGACGCAAAACGTTCCGTATTCCGCCACGGTTCTGGCGAGCGGCGGAGCCGGGGGCTACACGTTCAGCGCGAACGGGCTTCCCAACGGTCTGAGCATGGACGCAAGCGGCGTGATCACGGGCACGCCCAACAGCGGGCCGGGGAACTGGGGCATCAACGTCACCGTAACGGACTCGGCTGCCTCATCGTCCAGCCTGCAGATGTCCCTGAACGTCATTGGCGTCCCGAAGGCCCTGCCGCAGGTCAACGCCTACAACAACCTGCTCGACCACTGCACCCTCGGCGTCAACTGCGAACGCCCGGTCGGGGTCGGCGCGGGGGGGACGGCGCCCTTCACCTGGGTCGCAAGCGGTCTGCCGCCCGGCACGGCGATCCGGACAGGAAGCCAGA
>CAZBTT010000687.1:0-2682 GCA_964494295.1 uncultured Acidobacteriota bacterium | reverse complement strand
ACAAACAATTCGTCCGCGACTACCTCGAGACGCTGACGTGGAACAAGACGTACCCGGGCCCGGATCTGCCGGCGGAAGTCATCGCGGGAACGCGCTCGCGGTACCTCGAAGCGTTTCGACGGCTGACGGGGAGAGAACTCCCCGGCGCGTAACTTCGCGATCGGAAACAGACTGTCGCGCTAGGCCCCCGCGTCCGCGGGGGCGACGAGAGGTCCAATCAGCTTGGTTGTGAGGCGGTTCGCGCTTCTGAACTAATTCCGGCGGAGGACTCTGCGTGTCGTGATCAGGACCTCGAGGAGCGCCTGCTCCCAGGCTGATCGGTGGAGCCGGTAATAGAGGCGATGGCTCTCGTCGTAGGCGTCGCGGGCATACTTCGATGCCTTGGCCATGCTCGTGCCGAGTTCGTGAAGCACGACCGCCTGCGGAACGAAACGAACCTTGCCCCCGGCCTTGCGGAGGCGCAGGCAGAGGTCGGCGTCTTCTTCGTATAGAAAGTAGCGCTCGTCGAAGAAACCAACCGCTCGGGCCCCCGACATCCTGAGCAACATGCAGGAGCCCGAGATCCAGTCGACCTCGCGCTCCTCCTGTGTGGCGATGCGCCATGCTTCGAGCACCCCGGCCTCCCCCGCCTTCACACCCTTCACGAGGCTCCGCTGTCGGTACTCGGTGAGCAGGCTCAGATCGGACCCGAAGCTCACCTGCGGGCGTCCGTCCTCGTAGACCGTCCTGGGCCCGAGTGCGGCGGCCTCCGGATGCCGATCGGCGGCGGCGAGCAATTGCGGGATCGTGGACGAAGTCAGACGGGCATCGGGATTGAGGATGAGGGCGAACTCCGTCTCGACCAGGCGCAGCGCGCGATTGTTGGCTTTCGAAAATCCCTCGTTGCCATCGGCTCGGAGAGCGGTCGCAAACTGAGCCGCCTGGGCGAGTTCGAACGACGCATCGGAACTCGCGTTGTCGACAACGATCGCAGGATGTCCGCCCGCGTGGAGGTCGATTGAGGCGAGACAGTCTCCGAGAACGTCGGCGGAGTTGTACGAGACGATCACAATCGTGACCCGCGCGGTGGTCATGGCGCGGCCCTTTCGAGAACGGCGAGGGTCTGTGCGGCGGCCCTTTCCCACGAGAAGGCCTTCGCCCCCTCGCGGCCCGCTTCGCGCAGGTCTGCGCTCATCACCGAATCGGAGAGGACTCGCGTAAGCGCATCGGCGACCGATGTCTCGTCAGGTTCGACCACAAGCGCACCGTTCGAGAACAGCTCGTTGAGGCTGCCGCGATTCGCGATGACCGTGGGCACGCCGCGTGACATCGCCTCGAGGGTTGGAAGGCCGAAGCCCTCGTACTCCGAGAGGAAAACCGCCACGTCGGCCGCGGCGTAGTGGCAGGCGACCATTTCATCCGAGACGAAACCCGAAACCTGCACGGCACTCTCGCAGCCGAGGCTGGCCGCGAGGGCCTTCACATCTTCAAACGGATGCGAACGGTTCTCGCCGACGATACCGAGGCGTACCGCGGGATGTTTCTCTCGTAGGCGAGCCACCGCGCGAACGAGAGTGCTCACGTTGCGCCTCCTCAGCACGTTGCCGACAGTGACGATGTAGGGAGCGCCCTCATCGAGCCTCAGCGCGGCTCGAGCCGCTTCCCGCCCTGGTCCTGTCGGCAGGTCGTCGTCCGGTCCAAGCAGGACGACTTCGGTCTTCGCGGCCGCTGCTTCGCCGAGGTGACGGTGGATCTCGCTCTTTGTGAACACCGAGCACGCGAGAATCGACTGCGACACACGGGCCGACAGACGCGCCATGGCCCGGCGGCGCAGGCCGTGCAGGAGGCCGAACTCCTCGCGGCGCGCGAAGAACGACAGATCGTGGATCGCGGTGACCCGCGGGACCAATCCCATGAGCGGGCACGAATAGGCAGGCGACAGCAAGACGTCGATCCGATCGGCGCGCAGGGCCGCGGGCAGGGCCCGCTGTTCCCACATCAGAGGCGACCCTCCCCGGAGAACCCGCGCCTCGAGACGGGGAGACTCGAAGGGCAGCACCACAGGCGATAAGCTGTAGAGGACGAACTGATGCCGGTCATGGAGCACGAAGCGGCGGAGCAGGCTGCGAAGGTACCGGCCTACGCCGGTGGGCTTGCCCTCGAGTTCGCGGCCGTCGATCCCGATCCGCAGCGCCCGCGATGAAGTGACGCTCATACTCCGAGAACCTTCCGGTAAAACGCGAGTGTTGCCTCCGCGGTCAGGCTCCAGTCGAAGCGCTTGCTCTGTTCGAGGCCAAGGGAACGGAGCTCGCGGGCGCGGTCTTTGTTCGTGAGCACGAGGTCGAGCGCTCGTACGATGTCGCTCGTATCGCGCGGCTCGACGAACTCGGCCGCCGATCCCGCAACCTCGCTCAGGGAGGACCCTCGCGAACAGATGACGGGAAGGCCCGCGGTCATCGCTTCAACGACGGTGAAACCGAAACCCTCTTCAAGACTCACGAGGACCAGGCACGCGGAAGCGCTCATCAGGCAGCGGATCTCGTGAGTCTGCAGGTAGCCCGTCGAAATGACGTGCACGCCCCCCTTCGACCGCGACCGCGAGGGATCTGGGCCGACCAGCACCAGAGGCGGAACCCCGGGACCCTTGGCGGCCAGGGCGGCATGAGCCCGGATAAGACCCTCGAGGTTCCTCCGCTTCTCCTC
>CAZBTT010000686.1:0-2687 GCA_964494295.1 uncultured Acidobacteriota bacterium | reverse complement strand
GGAGTCTTCTCCCGGGCCCTCGCGCAGGACGGACTCGTGAGCGGAGCGAAAGATCCCCACGGAGCGGATCTGCTCGATCGTGAACATCGCGGAGTTGAGGCCGTCGTCGATGTCGTGATTGTTGTAGGCGATTTCATCGACGAAATCGACCAGCTGGGCTTCAAGGGTCGGCGCCTCGCCGCGGGCGTACTCCTCGGGGGCCTTCGCGTCGGAGTCGGCCTGATGCTTGATGATGCCTTCGCGCACTTCCCAGGTGAGGTTCAAGCCCGGGTAATCGGGAGATCGGCGTTCGAGGGTCTCGAGAACGCGGAGGGTCTGGCGGTTGTGCTCGAAACCGCCGTGATCCTTCATCAACTCGGCCATCACCCGTTCGCCGGCATGACCGAAAGGCGTGTGGCCGAGGTCATGTCCCAGGACAAGGGCTTCGACCAGCTCTTCGTTGAGGGCGAGGATGCGGGCGGCGGTGCGGCCGATCTGGGCGCCCTCGAGGCTGTGGGTGAGGCGCGTGCGGTAGTTGTCGCCTTCATGGTTCACGAAGACCTGGGTCTTGTACTCGAGCCGCCGGAAGGACGAGGTGTGGATCACGCGGTCGCGGTCGCGCTGGAAACAGGTCCGGAGCGGATGCTCGAGTTCGGTGTACCGGCGCCCGCGGCTCAAAGCGCTCTTCATCGCCCAGGGCGACAGGCGCTCGGTTTCCCAGCGTTCCTGGGCAACTCGATCGACGAAAGTCATGAGAATGATCTTAGTCCCCGCGCGGTATCGTGTAGCGGATAAACCCAAGGAGCTTTCTAAAAATGGACGAAAAGAAGTCCGTCAATTTCACCGTCGTGCCGGCGGACGACGCGTCGCCGCGGACCTATTCGAATTTCTGCGCGATCCAGCACTCGCCCTTCGACTTCACCCTCACGTTCTGCGAGATGATGCCGATCACCGAGACGCAGTTCATTCCCGGCCAGGATCATCAGTTCATCAAGGCCCCGGTGAAGACACGCGTGGTGGTGCCCGTGCAGATCATCCCGGGCCTGGTGGCCGCCCTTCAGGAGAATTACCGGATGTACCAGGAGTCCTACGGCCCGACCAAAGGACTGGTGAATTGAGAGAGACAAAGCTCTCTTCCCGCACGGGCGCGATCCTCGACCGGCTGGCGAAGATCTATCCCAACGCCGATTGCGAGCTCGACTACCGCAACGCGTTCGAACTCCTGATCGCCACCATCCTCTCCGCGCAGTGCACGGACAAGAGGGTGAACGCGGTGACACCCGCGCTCTTCGCCCGTTATCCCACCGCGAAAGACCTTGCGGCGGCGAAGCTGCCCGAGGTCGAGGAGATCATTCGGTCAACGGGGTTCTTCCGCGCGAAGGCCAGGAGCATCACCGGCTGCGCGCAGGCGCTGGTGGCGAATCACGGGGGGGAAGTGCCGCGGGACTTCGGCGCGGCGGTGAAACTCAAAGGGGTCGGGCGCAAGACGGCGAGTGTTGTCCTCGGCCACGCCTACGGCATCGCGGAAGGCATCGCGGTTGATACCCACGTTCTACGGCTCACCTCGCGGCTCGGGCTCTCGAAGAACGACGATCCCATCAAGGTCGAGAAAGACCTGATGAAGATCGTGCCCAAGGAGCGCTGGGTCAAGACCACCGACCTCATCATCTTCCACGGCCGGCGAACCTGCGACGCCCGCAAACCCCGCTGCGGCGAATGCGGCATCTTCGATCTGTGTCCCTGGCCCTCGAAGCAGGCCTTCGCTTTGGGCATTTCGAAAACGTAAGGGAGGAAGCAATGAGGCAACTCATAACTGCGGCGGTCTGTCAGATGCGCTCTGGCGAAGACGTCGCCTCGAACCTGACCTCCGCGGAAACACTGGTGCGAAACGCGGCCCGGGCGGGCGCGCAGTTCGTGGCGCTGCCCGAGTGCATGGTGTTCCTCAAGGCCGAGGGTGAAAAGGCTCCAGAGGCGCAAAGCATCGCGGGACCCTGGGCGAATCGTTTTTCGGACCTCGCCCGCGAGTTGAAGATCACGATTCTGATGGGTTCGTTCCCGGAGACCGCCGACGAGACGGGGCGTCCCTACAACACCACCATCCTGTTCGGTCCCACCGGCGAAAGGGTGGCCGCTTACCGGAAGATGCATCTTTTCGACATCGACGTGCCGGGCATGGAACACCTGAAGGAATCGAGGGCGACCACGCCGGGCACCGAGATCGTCGTCGCGGACGCGGGCTTCGCGAAACTCGGCTTGTCGATCTGCTACGACCTTCGTTTCCCTGAGCTGTATCGAGCGCTTTCCGCCCAAGGGGCGGAGGTCCTGCTGGTTCCGTCCGCCTTCACCGATCGCACCGGCCGCGATCATTGGGAGGTTCTGCTGCGCGCCCGCGCCATCGAAAACCTCTGCTACGTGCTGGCGCCTGCGCAATGGGGCAAACACGGAGCGAATCGCGCGAGCTACGGCCACGCGATGATCGTCGATCCCTGGGGCGCGGTCCTGGCCCAGGTTCCGGATGGAGAAGGTTTCGCCCTCGCCGTCCTCGATTTCGACCGCCTCCACCGCCTGCGCAACGAGCTGCCGGCGTTACGCGCGAAGAAACTCTAGCGAGGTTAAAAGCGCGTCGCGAAAACGGAGTCCCTATCCGTGGTTTGACCTCTCGTCATTGCGAGTCGGTTCACGGACCAAGGTCCGTGACTGGTGAGAGA
>CAZBTT010000685.1:0-2691 GCA_964494295.1 uncultured Acidobacteriota bacterium | reverse complement strand
TCTTCGGGCAGGGGGGGGAAGCCGATCGGGTTGTCCGTGCCGATGTGGATCGTGCCGCCTGTCCGATAGCCGTTCAGGCCGGAGAGGTTCAGCGTCTCGGCGACCACACCCTGGCCCGCGAACGCCGCGTCCCCGTGAAGCAGAATGGGCAGCGCGGTCACATGCGCGCGATCGCCCCGCTGGTCCTGCTTCGCGCGGATCATGCCTTCGACGACCGGGTTCACGAACTCGAGATGCGAAGGATTGGGAGCGAGTTCGAGGGCCAGCGAAGAACCGTCCGGGCCCTTGTGCGTGCTCTGCGCGCCGAGGTGGTATTTGACGTCGCCCGAACCCTGCGTCTCATCCGGGTCGGTGGAACCTTCAAACTCCGCGAAGATCTGCGGCAGAGGCTTCTCGAGAACGTTCGCGAGGACATTCAGCCGCCCGCGATGGGCCATCCCCAGGACGGCATCGGCGACTCCTGACTTCGCGGCAAGCGACAGCAGTTCGTCGAGGAGTGGGATCGTGGATTCGAGCCCTTCAAGAGAAAAGCGCTTGTGCCCGACGTACTTCGCGTGGAGGTGCCGCTCGAAGGCTTCGGCCTCGGCGAGTTTCTCCATCACGCGCTTCTTCTCGACCGCGGAAAGTTCGGTCTTGTTGCGGGAGGTTTCCTGCCGGTTTTGCAGCCACTCCTTCTGCCCGGGCGCGGCGATGAACATGTACTCGGACGTGACGGTGTTGCAGTACGTCTCGCGCATCACGTCGATGATTTCCCGCAGCGTCGCCTTCTCCTTGCCGAGCGCGCCATTCGTGAAGAATTCGCGATCGAGGTCCCACAGGGTCAGTCCGTAGCCGCCGGGATCGAGATCCTTGACGGGAGGCCGCTTGACGCCGAGCGGATCGAACTGGGCGAGGAGATGACCCCGGACCCGGAACGCGTGGATGAGCTGCAGCACGCGCGCCTGCTTTTCGACTTCTTCCCGGTTCGATGCTCCGCCGCCGCCCATGAACCCGGGAGCGAGCGCATCCATCTCGGTCCGGACGGGCGGATAGGGAACCGCGAGGTCTTCGAAGATCCGTTCGTAGAAACGGTCATCGCCGCGCAGGAGATCCTCGATGCGGGCGAGGAACAGTCCCGACTCCGCGCCCTGGATCACGCGATGGTCGTAGGTGGAAGTGAGGGTCATGACCTTGCTGATACCCAGCATCGACAGGGTCTTGGGGGACATCGACCGGAACTCGGGCGGATAGTCGAGGCTGCCGGTGGCGAGGATCAGGCCCTGGCCGGGCATGAGCCGCGGGGTGGAGGCCGTGGTGCCGACGGTGCCGGGGTTGGTGAGGGAGACCGTGGTGCCCATGAAGTCGTCGGGCATGAGCGTGCTCTTGCGCGAGCGTCCCACGAGGTCGTCGAACTTCTCGATGAACTGCGGGAACGAAAGCAGGTTGGCGCCGCGAATGTTGGGAACGAGCAGGGTGCGGGTGCCGTCCTTCTTCGTGACATCGACGGCGATGCCGAGACGCACGTCGCCACGGTGGATCCGGTGCGGCTTGCCATCGAGTTCCGCATACGCATCGTTGAGCCGCGGGAAGGTGTCCAGGGCCTTGATCATGGCCCACGCGATGATGTGGGTGAAACTGACCTTGGGCGCGCCGGTGGCCGCCCGGTGGCGGTTCACCAGGGCGCGGTTCTCCTCGAGGGCTCTAACCGGCACCTCGCGCATCGAGGTGGCGGTGGGAACGGAGAGCGACGCCTCCATGTTCTCGATGACCCGGACCATCCCTCCGCGCACCGGCTCGACGACATCGCCGGGCAGGATGAGGGGCGCGAGGGCTCGGGACCGCGGGGCGAGTGCGGTACCGGTGGCGGCGGACGCGGCGGGAGCAGTGGTGGCCATCGGAGCGGGCTGCTGGGCGCGCGCCGGGGCATCGATCTCGCTTGTGAATGTGTGGCGGTCGACGTTCTTCGTTTCGCTCGTCGTCACGTTGATGGGCTCGACGATCGTGGGCTCGATCGCGGCCGGAGCCGGGGAAACCTCCTCGACCACGGGTTCCTCCACGGACGGACCCAAAGTGGCTTCCGTCACCGTGACCGGCTGACGCAGGAAAGCCGCGGTCTCGGTTCCCCCTTCGGGCTCCGGCAGGCTCAGAACATAGGCGAAGTAGTCCTGCCATTCCTGGCCGACACTCGTGGTTTCCGCCCGGTACTTCGAAAGCTCCTGGAGCGCGAACTCGGTGTTCGCGCCAAAGTCGGCGACGATGCGTTCGGCGATATGACGGGGCAGGATCTCGGTATTCATCGGGAGAACCACAAGGATAACTGTTCCCTAGTTGGGGGGCCGCACCTAGTAGAGTCCTCGGCCATGATGATTGAGTGCGTTCCCAACTTCTCCGAGGGCGCCCGCCCTGGCGTGATCGAGGCGATCGTCGCGAGGGTCCGCGCGGAAAGCGGCGTGCGGGTTCTGGATCTCCAGTCGGACGCCTCGCATAACCGGTCGGTCCTGACTCTCGCCGGCGATGCCGAGTCCCTCCTCCGGGGCGTCCTCGCGCTCGTCGGCGCGTGTGTCACCACCATCGACCTTCGAACCCAGCGTGGAGAACATCCCCGCATGGGCGCGGTGGACGTGGTTCCCTTCATTCCCCTCGAAGGCGCCACCATCGCCGACTGCGTTTCTCTCGCGCGCCGGGCCGGCGAGGCGATCGCGAAGGCCCACA
>CAZBTT010000684.1:0-2701 GCA_964494295.1 uncultured Acidobacteriota bacterium | reverse complement strand
CCCGCGACCCTCGCCTGGGTTTCGTTGAAGACCACGCGCCCATTCAGGCCGTCAAGTCCCTGGGGGAACGTCCGGAGCCGCAACGACCCGTCTTCGATGTCGAGGCCACCTGAAACCCGGATCGCGCGAGGGGTTCCACCGATCTGGCTCCTCAAGGTGGCGGCGCCGCGGAACCTCCACTCCCGGAGGAACCCTGAGAGTACGCGCAGGTCGGCTCGGCCGGTCACCGCCAGGTCGTGCTGGTCGTCGGGCTTGAGCGCCCACTTGCCGGACACACTCAACGAGGTTCCGTCTCCTTGAAGCGTCAGTCCCGCGATGCGGACCTCGCCCTTCTCGACATCGATGATCGCGCCGGGCGCGGCCTCGATCGCGTATTCGGGAACCGCCACCTTGAGCTTCCCGTCACGCAGTTGCGCGGTGATCGAATCGGGATCCTGGAGGGGGCCCTCGATCCGCGCGTTCGCCGAGGCGGTGATGACCACCGTGTTTTCGAAGCGCGAGCCCAGCGCGCGCAGGACCGGATCAATCCGGGCGTTGGTGAGCTTCACGTCCAGGCGGCTCGCGTACGGCGCCTTCGCCGCGATGGTGCCGGTGACGTCGGCCCGGAACCGTGGCGAGTCGGAGAGGGCGACCACATGGAGGATGCCGTCGCCCGCGCCGCGCACATCGAGGGTGAGGGCGCCCATACCTTCATCGCCGTAGAAGATGCGCCTCGATTCGACATGAGCCTCCACCCGCGGCCGTTCCATGGGACCGCTCAGCGTGGCCCGGCCGGTAACGCGACCGCCGATCATCGCCGCCGACTCTTCCTGGAGACCGAGGTCGGCGAGCTCCACATCCTTGAAGTCGACCTCGCCGCCAAACGCGGGCAGGCCGTCCTCATCGGCGAGGACGCCTTTGACGGCGAGACTGCCTCCGCCGACGGTCGCGGTCAGGCTCTCCACGCGCAGCGCCTCCCCTTCGAAACGGAGTCTCAGATCGGCCTTGGCATACGCGACGCCCATGGCCTTTCCGGAAACGCTGGTGAGGCTCGCCTGGCCGAGAGGCTTGGCGCGCGTCCCCATGAGACGCAGGGTGCCGGATACCGAGGTGTCGACATCCAGATCGGAAGCGATGACCTTGAGAAGGTCCTTCGCGGGCCAGTCGCGGATCGTGACGTTGAGGTCCATGGCGTCGTCGACTCCGGATGGACCCAGTCTCTGCATGCCGTTCATCTCGGCCCGCGAGGCGCCGCGAGCGGCGATGAGCCGGTCGCTCTTCAACTCGAGCGCAGAGGCTGTTCCCGTCCAGTCGACGTCGCCCCACAAGACGCCGAGGTATGAAACGCCGGTTCCAAGGAAACGCCCCGAGACACTCGGCGTCGCCATGAAGCCAAGAGCCCGGCCTTCGAACGTGCCCCGGCCGGTGGCCCCAAGGGGCTGAGCGCCCGGCGTTCCAAAAGCGCCGCGAAGGCGAACCGCGAGAGCGTCGGTCCGGGCGAGATCTTCAGTCACGAGCTTGAGGTCTATGTTCAGCCGCTTGTCCGGCTGGATGGAACCGCTCATCGTGATCGCGGTGTCCGGGACGTCGAGCCGGACCCCGGTCATGGTGACGACACCTCGCTCGGCCTTGAACGGGAACGCTCCCGAAAGGGGTTCACCCAGTGCCGGGTCGCCTTCGAACATCAGGTTCCCCGAGCCGCTCAGAAGGTTCGCGGCCCCTTTCGGGAACGAGAGGTCGATGGGCCCCGAGACACGTGCCCCGAGGCCGGCGGTTCCGTAGTCGAAAAGCCAATGCAGCAGCGGCTCCGCGCTCAGGCGCTCAAGCGTGCCCTTGACTCGCACCGCGGCGTCTGGAGGAGCGTCGACGTCGAGGATGGCCGTTCCGGAAAGCGCCTGGAGGGCCAGATCGTCGAGGCGGACATGGGCGCCATCCCAGGAGAATCTGGTGGAGAAGGTGTCGATCGGCAAGGCGGCGTAGGACCCTGCCTGACCGTGAAGGGTGCCATTGAGCGCGAACTTCGCACCGTCGATGGTGAGTACCGCTTTCGCCTGAGCGATCCCGGTGAGCTCGAGACCGGCGCCCGAGATCTTCTGGTCGAAACTCTCGAGGTCGAAAGGACCGGCGAAGCGAAGTTCGCCTTTGGGCTCGTCGTGGAGGTCGATCTGTCCCGCAATCGAGAGCTTCGTGCCGGAGGCCGTGAATTCACCCCGATCGACGTAGAGGGTCGAATCCGCGAAACGAACGCCCACGGCGAAACGCGCGTCCTGCGCGGGAAGGTCCCCGAAACGCATCGGTCCGGGCACGGCGCTCAGATCTCCGGCGAGAAGATTCTTTGCGTCCGCCTTGAGGTTGGCCTCGAAGTTGGGCCAGACGATTTCAAGGGGGATCTCCTCGTCGTTCAGGAAAACACCGCCCGCGGTCACCGCCACCCTGCCGATCGAGACCTGCCGCGTCGCCGGGCCGCTTGAAGGGGCGGTCTGGGGGAGATCGGTGGAGCCGTCCGCGAAAACCTGGACCGAGATCTGCGGTTTTTCTAGATCGAGGCCGCGAAGCAGGATTTTCGAAGTGAAGAGCGACCTGAAGGAGAGAGCCAGGCGAATCCTCGGAGCGATCAAGGTGGGCCGTTTTGAGGCCGGGAGGCCGGGAATGATCACGTCCCGCAGTTCCACGGTGCGGGCGGCCAGATTCACGGAGAGAGCGCCCACCGTGACCTTTCGGC
>CAZBTT010000683.1:0-2713 GCA_964494295.1 uncultured Acidobacteriota bacterium | reverse complement strand
GCGGGGGCCGGGGCGTGGAAACGCGAGTTCAGGGTCTGACGCCATTCCTCGGGACGGGACTTGGCCGCCTGGTCGATCGCACTCACGTAGGCCGCGGCCAGAAGACGCCCGCGGCGGGGACTGCGGTCGATGGCGGTCTCGAGGTCGTTCAGAACCTCCGAGGCACGAAGCTGCGCCACACGCAGGCGAGCCCTAAGGACGAGCGCCGGCTCTTCGGGCGTGTTCTTGGGAAGGTTTGTGAGACCTTTGTCCGCCTCGTCGAGGTTGTCTGCCGAGATGTCATTGTCTACCCAGGTGTAGGCGGTCGCCCAATCGGTGGAATTGAGTTCCAGGGCGGCGCGCTGCATCTCACGTCGATCACGAAGAATCGGCTGCTGCCCCGCCCACTCGACGCGCAGGTTCGCGAGAGCCCGTTGGGTTTCGCCCTTGAGACCGGGGATCGCCTTGTCCGCGAATTCGAACGCGCGAGCATGCGCGCCGTACGACCACGCCCATCGGGCCGCTTCTTCGAAGGCCGAACCCGGAGCATCGGTGGTGGATGCCGACGTCGCGGCGGCCCATCGCTCTATGGTTGCGAGCGCCTTCTCTCGCTGACCAAGGTCCATCTGCGCCTGCGCCAGATGACGCAGAGCGTCAGGTTCGGTTCGAGCTTCGAGGAGCGTCGCGAGTTCGGCGGTGGGCGTCTTGTAGTGAACGCGATGGGAGTCGACCCGAGAGAAACGCGTGGCGATCTCGTACAGCCAGTCGACCTCGGTGAGATCCTCCCAGGAGATCATGGGCCTCTGCGCCGCGCCGAGAAATACTGCGCTGGCCAGGCTTAACGCCCCCGCGCGAACAAGATGCCGTGCGCGCGGATTCATCGGCGCACCTCCAGCTTCGCTCGACCAAAGCCGACGTTCTTGGCCAGGTCGACGGCCTCGAAGACAACTTCCTGCACTCCGGCTACGGAGGCGGGAAGCCGCAAGCGGCCAGTGGATGCGTTCGCGGCCTTGTCCCAGCGCATCGGCACCGGCGGCAGGTTGCCGACTCGAGCCGAAAGGAAGATGACATCATCGTCCGTGGACGCGGTCAGCACGATCTCATCCCCCACCCGCGCCACCTTCTGCACCTTCGGAGTCACCCGCGGAGCGCGGCCGTCGATCACGAACGTCTTCGACTCGGTCGCGGTGTGGCCACTCCGATCGCGCATCACGATCTGAACGCTGTAGCGACCGTCCTTCAGGGATTCCGGAACCAGGAACCGTCCCTCGAAGACATTTGACCGCGGCCGCTTCACCAGGGGCAGCTTCAAACCAAACGGGAAGAGCGCGGTGGCCATGACCGTGCCCTCGTCACATTCCACGCGCAGGACAGGGTCGCCGGGCTGAATGCGTCGGGGCCGGAGGAGCGAGCGTGGCGCGGCGAGGAAGGCGGTATAGGGAGTGACGAACTTGTAGCGCCTCGACAGTTCGATGATCTCGTCGACCCATTCGCGTCTCTCTCCCTCGGCTTCGATCCGACGGAGCAGATCGTCGACCCGCGCGCGCGCCCAGCGTCTGGGAAGGTCGCGAGCCTCGAGGGCCTTCGCGGGCAGTGTGGCGGTGAGCGTGCTGGCGTCGCGGGGGAGGATTCCCGAAGCGAGGGCGAAACGCACTTCGCTCGCGGGCCGCGAATAGCGCCCGATAAAACCGGAAAGCGACTGGGCGGAGGGCGGCTGCACCAGCACGGGGTAGATATCTCTGAGGCCGGGGTCACCCGAGGTCACTCGGAGTGCGCCCTCGGTCGAAGCAGCCGCGGACCTTGGCGCGGCCGACGCCCGGGCGGGGCTCAGCATCCGGTCGAAGAAGAGATCCGTCTCGGGCTCTGACGAGAGTGCGGTCACGACACCGTCCGCGGCCCCGCGCAAAGCAGCGCCCGGATCCGGCGTGGCGACGCTCACATAAAGAGGTGTCCTCCTGCGCGCGGCGTTGAGGTCAACCGAGTTCGGCATGGCCACGCCGTCGGTGAAGAGAACCAGGCGGCCCTTGTCTCCATCGCCGACTAGCCTTTGCGCCGCACGCAAGGCGTCGAGGATGTTGGTGCCCGGCGACAGCGCGCGGTTGCGTAGGCGCTCGAGGGACGTGGTCTTCACGAGATCGATCGCGTTCGCCATCGACGGCGGCGCATCGACGGTGGAATCGAACGGGACGAGTGCGAACTTGTCGGCGGGAGTGAGTGCCCCGAAAAGACGCACGAGGCGCTGGTACGACATCTCCAGACCGGAAAAGCGATGCGACAACGAAGTGTCGAAAAGCACGGCCACCGAAAGGGCCCCGCGTTTGGCCGGTGTCGCCGGGTTGGCGGCGCTCGACGCCGCGGAGGCGTTGACCGCGGGCGGAAGCACTTCCATAAGGAAGAAGCCGTCCTTCTCGAGGGGAATGTCGGCGGGCCGCTCCCAGGGCGCGAGGGCCAGACCGTCGGGCATCCTTCCGTCCGGATTGCGGAAAGCCGAGAGTTTGAGCGGCGTCTCATCGCGCAGTTTGAAGCGGACAATCAGATCGCGATCGAGCTTCACGTTCGTGCCCTCGAAGGCAACACCGTCCGCCGAGGGCGTTAGAGGGAGACCGTTCGCGGTCGCTTCATGGACAAGTCCGTTCAACCCGACGCGGATCCGAAGGGTACGAGCCACGAGGGGCTCGCCATCGATCGGAGCCAGAGCCATCCGGAACTCGCCCTTGAGGCCTTTTCGCGCCAG
>CAZBTT010000682.1:0-2715 GCA_964494295.1 uncultured Acidobacteriota bacterium | reverse complement strand
TGGCGCAGGCCGGGCCACGAGCCTCGAGGAGAAGCCGAAACAGCCGAAATCGAATTACGCCGTGACCGGTCTTTACTTCTACGACAATCGTGTCCTCGATATCGCCAGCAACCTTCAGCCATCGCCGCGCGGTGAACTCGAGATCACCGACGTCAATCGGAAGTATCTCGAGTTCGACGATCTCAACGTGGTCATCCTCGGCCGTGGCATGGCCTGGCTCGACACCGGGACCCATGAGTCGCTGCTTCAAGCCTCGACATTCATCCAGGCCATCGAAGAGCGCCAGGGTCTCAAGGTCGCGTGCCCCGAAGAGGTCGGGTTCAAGATGGGCTTCCTGAGCCTCGACGAAGTTGAAAGAGCCGGCCGGGTAATGGCGAAGAACGAATACGGCCAGTACCTCCTTCGAATGGTCGCCGAGGAAAAAGGGGCTTGAAGGTCACCGAGACGAACCTCCCCGGCGTTTTCATCATCGAGCCGAAGGTGTTTCAAGACGCGCGCGGCTTCTTTCTCGAGACCTTCAGCGCCAGCCGATACGAGGGTGCGGGCATCGTCGGCCCTTTCGTTCAGGACAATCACTCGCGGTCGCTCAAGGGCACTGTGCGGGGACTGCATCTGCAGGTGAGCAAGCCGCAGGGCAAACTGATGCGCGCGGTTTCGGGCTCCATGCTCGACGTGGCCGTCGACGTTCGGGTGGGTTCTCCGAGTTTCGGCAAGTGGACTTCGGCGCTCCTCTCCGGGGACAACTTCAACCAGCTCTACGTCCCTCCCGGCTTCGCTCACGGCTTCGCGGTCCTCTCGGACATGGTGGACGTCGAGTACAAGTGCACCGACTACTACGATCCGCGGGACGAAGTCACGGTGTTGTGGAACGATCCCGCGATCGGCATCCAATGGCCGGTGATGGAGCCGACCCTGTCGGCCCGCGACCGGAGTGCGCTTCCCCTGGCTGAACTGATGGGCCGGCTCCCGCGGTATTCGGCCCCGTGAAGATCCTGCTCACGGGCGCGGCCGGCCAGTTGGGGCGGCAGATCCAGGTGCGCAATCAGGGCCATGCGATCGTCCCGCTCACCCACAAGGACCTCGACATCGCGAACCTCGCGGGCGTTCGCGAAGCGGTTGAAGCACATCGCCCGGACCTGATCCTGAACGCGGCGGCGTTCAATGAAGTGGATCGCGCCGAGGTCGATTCCGACGCGGCATTCACGGCCAACAGTCTCGGTCCGAGAAATCTCGCCCTCGCCGCCAGCGAGTCGGGCGCCCCGATCCTGCACGTCTCGACCGACTATGTTTTCGACGGCCGGCAGCAGACGCCGTACCACGAGTTCGATACGCCCGCGCCGCTTTCGACCTACGGCCGCAGCAAACTCGCGGGAGAGGTCGCGGTTCGGCAGCTCAACCCTCGACACTACGTGGTTCGGACAGCGTGGGTTTACGAGCCCCAGGGGAACAATTTTCCCAAGACCCTCTACTTCCTCGCCCTCAAGCACAAGGAAGTGAAAGTGGTGAGCGACGTCAAGGGCTCACCTACCTCCGCGGCGCATCTGGCGCGGGCGATCCTTACTCTCATCGACACCCGGGCGTTTGGGACGTATCACCTCGCGGGCGCGGGTGAGGGCGCGTCCTGGTTCGATCTCGCCACCTGTTTCTTCCATGAACTCAAGATGGAGACCGCGGTCCTCCCCGTCCCTTCCTCCGCGTTTCCAAGACCCGCTCCCCGCCCGAAGTATTCGGTCTTGCGTACAATCCAGCAGCCGTCGATCATTCTGCCTCCCTGGCAGGAAGGAATCGCGGAGTTCGCCCGAGACATCAAAGCCCAGTTTGGAGACCTCGCAAAATGAGATTCCTCGCCACCGCGACCCTCGTCGCATTCGTCGCGACCCCCGTCTTCTCCGAGGAGAAGGTCGACTACGCGGCCATTCAAAAAATTAGAGACGAAGCGCTCGGCGCCAACTCCCGGGTGATGGAAACCCTGAGGCATCTCACCGATGTGATCGGCCCCCGCCTCACCGGTTCGCCGCAGCTCAAGACCGCGAACGAGTGGACGCGGAAGCAGCTCGAGGATTGGGGCATGGCGAACGCTCATCTCCAGTCGTGGGGACCTTTCGGGCGCGGCTGGTCCTTCGACAAGTCCTCCGTGACCATGGTCTCGCCCCAGGGCCAGGCGACGGCTCTCATCGCCCTGCCGAAAGCCTGGACACCGGGCACCAATGGTGCGGTGCGAGGGAAAGTGGTCCGGGCCGGCCGGCTCGAGTCCGAGGCGGACCTCGAGAAGTGGAAGGGGAAGCTCGACGGCGCGATCGTGCTCCTCGGCGAAGCCCGCGACCTCAAAGCGCCGGACGCCGTTCTCTTCGACCGCTACGACGACAACGAACTTCGGGACGTGAGCCGCTTCGAGTTCGCCCGACCGCGCGTGATCCCCGGCGCCACGCCCGGCGCCGCACCCGACCCGCAGGCCTTTGGACGCCGCTTCGCGTTTCAGCGGACGCTCCGTGAGTTCCTTGCGAAGGAAAAGGTTCTCGCCACCGTCGAGGCTTCGAGCCTCGACGCGAACATGATCCGAATCGGTGGCGGCGGCTCGCGCCAGAAGGATGAGGAGCCCGGTCCGCTGGCCCTCGTGATGGCCGCCGAACACTTCAATCGGATTGCCCGCCTCATGGACAAGAAGATCGATGTCGAACTCGAACTCGACGTGCGCGCCCGCTTTCACGATGACGA
>CAZBTT010000681.1:0-2715 GCA_964494295.1 uncultured Acidobacteriota bacterium | reverse complement strand
CTTGAGGAGACCCGACTTCGGGCCGGGGATCTCGTACAGGTAGTTCACCACGAAGCGGTTCGGGACGTCGAACTGCGAGAGCGACCACTCGGCTTCGTAGTCGAACATGCTCTGCGGACGCTGGCTGGAACCGTCGGTTCCGGCCTCGCCGAGCGACGCGTCGTTGTTGCTCTTGAACTGGCTGCGGGTGTAGGAGGCGCCGAACTGCAGTCCGTTCGCCATGCGCTTGCTGATCGAGAGATAACCCCCGTGGTACTTGGAGGTGGCCTCGACGTCGTTGCCGGCCGGGCCGGTGTACGCCGGGATCAGGGTGCGCACGCCCCACGCGGGGTTGACGCGGCGGGCCTGAACGCTCGGGATGGCGTTCGAGTTCCGGGTGGAAGCGACGAGAGCGGCCTTAGCCGGGGTTAGCACCGCGGGGTTCGCGTGGATCTGGTTGATGCCATGACCCGAAGAGGAACCGGTGTAGCCCGCTTCGACGACGAACTGGCCGATCTCACGGCCCGCCGAGAAGCTCCAGAACTTGGAGTCGGGATTAACGGTGTCCTTGTCCGAGTTGGTCCAGCCGTTCGTGGCGAGGAACACGGGAGAACCCCCGCCGGTGAGCAGGTTGGGATAGAGGTCCAACACGTTGTTGACATTCGCCGTGGAGACGCGCGGGAAGTTGGAGCCGTTGACGGTCAGCAGGTTGTAGAAGATCACGTCATAGCCCATGCCGAAGCCGCCGCGGAACACCGTCTTGCCGTCGCCGAGGAAACCGCCGCCCGAGGTGGGCGACCAGTTGAAGCCCACGCGCGGGGCGAAGTTGTTGGTGTCCTTCGCGGGAGGGGGCGGCACGCCGGCGGCCAGGCTCTGCGCGTCGGTCGCGCCGAACAGGCCAAGGGGAACATCCGAGAGCTCATACCGCAGACCCATGTTGACCGTCAGGTCGGGGGTCACGCGGAAGTTGTCTTGGATATAGAACGAGTTCTGCCACTGCTTCGCCACCCAGCTCGCGGTCTGGAGCGCCTGGACAACCTGGAACGCCGTGTTGTTCATGTAGTCCTGGAGGCTCGAGAACGTGAAGGTTCCCTTGGAGTCGAAGTTCGACTGGTTGTCGGCCTTGTTGTATCGGAGGTCGACGCCGAACTTCAGGGTGTGCTTGCCCTTGGTCCAGGTGGTCGTGTTCGAGAACTGGTAGGCATCGGTCACGCGGCTCTGCGGGAAGTTGTTCGAGCCGCCGATCTGGAACAGGCCGGTGATGGTCGCGGTGGGGCTGGTGGGATCGTTCTCCGGGAACAGCAGATCGCGCTGGACCCACGAGGCGCGAGCCTCGTTGACCACGCTGGAGCCGAACACGCGGGTGTAGCTGGCCGCGAGGTTGGTGTCCTTGAGGTCCTGGTCGCCGCAGAACAGTTCGCCGAAGTTGCAGTAGCTGATGGCGTTCGTGTCCGCGCGCTTGTTGTAGTAGTAGCGCAGGGTGAGCGTGTCGTTGTCGGTCATCCGGTGGTCGAGACGGCCGTTGAACGTGTGGTACTTGCTCGGGTTCTTGCGGTCGATGTTCGCCTGCGCGGTTTCGATGTTCACCCCGTTCACCAGAACGTTCGAGAAGTTCCGGAAGGCCGGGTTCAGCGCGTAGATGTTGGTGAGGAAGCTGAGCTTGCTGAGAACGGCCTGGCGGCTCGCCGCGGACTGCCCGGGACGCAGGGGCACGTTCGCGAGAGCGGCATAGCCCGCGGGGGTCAGCATGCGGGTGGTGGCGCCCTGGGTTGCCGGGGCCTTGTCACCGTCGTACTGATAAAGGAGGAAGAAGTGGGTCTTGTCCTTGATGATCGGTCCGCCCACGCTGAGGCCGGCCTGGTGACGCGAATACTCGGGGGCCTCGGTCAGGCCGGCGGCCTTCTCGGTGTTGGTGAGGGTGCCGAGTTTGCTGTCGCGGTAGTAATCCCACACTTCGCCGCGGAACGTGTTGGAACCGGACTTGGTGATGACGTTCACCTGGGCGCCGCTGTTGCGGCCGAACTCCACGCTGTAGGCATTGGTCTGGACCTGGAACTCAGCCACCGACTCGGGAACCACCTGGGTGGTCGCGATGGTGACGGAGATGTCATTGTTGTCCGAACCGTCGATCATGTAGTTGTTGTTGCGCGAGCGCTGGCCGTTGGCCGCGAACGTGCCCTGGCCGGTGACGCGGTTGACGTTCGGCGACGTGGCGATCAGGTTGTTCACGTTGCGGTCGGCAGAGAGGGGAAGCTCAACGACCTGGCGCGCAGTGCTCGTGGTCCCGACGGTGGGGGAGGTGCGGTTCAGTTCGATGGTGCTCACCGAACCTTCGACCGTGACCGCCTCGCCGAGCGTCGCGAGCTTGAGGCCCACGTCCATCTTGACGTCGGTGTCGGCGTTGACCTTGACCGCGGTCGAAAATGGTGTGAAGCCCGAGAGTTCGGCCCGGACCTGATACGTGCCGGGTTCGAGAGCAGGCAGGCGGTAGAAGCCAATCGCGTCGCTGACCGCGGTTCGGGTCGCGCCGGTGTCGGTGTTGGTTGCGGTTACGGTGACGCCCGGAACAGCGGCTGCCGTCTGGTCGCGTACCGTTCCCGAGATCGCCCCTCGGGTCATCTGCGCCGCGGCCATCGAGGCCAGGGCGACTAGGGCTAGAGCAGTCGCCATCCGCGACAGCACTTTGGTCCAATTGTTCATCTCAATCCATTCTCCTGAAAAATTTGCGTAGATCTC
>CAZBTT010000680.1:0-2730 GCA_964494295.1 uncultured Acidobacteriota bacterium | reverse complement strand
ACGGCGTATCAGATGCGATCCAATCCGCTGCCGCGCGTGGCGACGCCGCCGCCGACGGAGGGAGGCCGATGATGGACATCGATCTCCAGCCGGTTCTGCCCTCGGTCCTCATCTCCCTGACCGGCATCCTGGTGCTGCTCGCCGGGGCTTTCGCGGGAGCAGGGCTCGCGGCCTGCCGGAACATCAGTTCCCTTGGCCTGACCGCCGCCCTCCTCACCGTCACATTCGCTCCGAGCAACGGCGACCTTGGTGGGACCATCATGGCCGGGGTCTACAGCGCGTTCGTGCAGGTTTCGATCCTCGTGGTTGCGCTGATGGCGGTCTGGCTCGCCGCCGCCCGTCTCGATGACGACGAAGTGAAGCCGCACGAATTCTTCACCCTCATGCTCTTCTCGGTGGTGGGAATGCTCGGCCTCGCCACCGCCGCCGAGGCGATCTCCCTTTTCGTCGCTCTCGAAATCATGTCCGTGGCCCTCTACGCCATGTGCGCGATGCCGCGCACCGGCCCCGAGCGTCAGGAAGCGGGCATCAAGTACTTCATCACCGGTTCGTTCTCGTCCGCGTTCCTGCTCTTCGGCATCGCCCTTCTCTATGGGGCTTCGGGCAGCACAACGCTGAGCGTGATGGCGCGGGGGATCTCCGAGGGCAGCCTGCTGGCGCTGATGGGCGCGGCCTTCTTCTTCGTGGGTTTCCTCTTCAAAGTTGGCGCGGCACCTTTCCACATGTGGGCTCCCGACGTCTACCAGGGCGCCATCACTTCCGTCACCGCCTTCATGGCCGCGGGGGTCAAGATCGCGGCCTTTGGGGCGCTCGGGCGCGTGGTCGCGCTTGCGATCGGGGATCTCAGCGGATCGTGGGCTCCCGCGGTGGCTCTGGTCGCCGCCTTCACCATGGTTGTGGGAAACCTCGGGGCCCTGGCGCAGACGGACTTGAAGCGGCTTCTCGCCTACTCCTCGGTCGCCCACGCGGGTTACATGATCGCGGGCATCGTCGGTATGGACACGCCCAGCCTGAAGGACCGGGGTTTCGCCCTCGAGTCGCTCCTGTTCTACGTGGCCACTTATGCCATCACGAACCTCGGCGCCTTCGGCATTCTGATCGCCATCCGGCGCAACGGTGAAGAGCCCACCCTGACTACCGATCTCCGCGGACTGGCCAGCCGGAACCCGATCCTCGCGGCCATGCTCACTCTGCTCCTGATCTCACTCACCGGTATCCCGGTTTCGGTTGGCTTCGTGGGCAAGTTCCACCTCTTCAAGGCCGCGGTGGCTGCGGACTACTCCGGTCTCGCCGCGGTCGGCGTCCTGATGAGCGTGGTCTCCGCCTTCTACTATCTCCGACTCGTGGTCCTGATGTACATGGAAGAGGCTGAAGAGGGAACCGAGTTCCGCACCGAGGCAGGCTTCGTTCCTTCGATCGTTGCCTTCGCGGCGGCGCTGACGTTCGGCCTGGGTCTCTTCCCGGCCCCCCTGCTGGCCCTGGCCCGGGCCGCCGCGGCTTCGCTTTTCTGCCCGCTCCGGGCCGCCCAGGCAAGTGGGCGGCTGCTTTCGCGCGGGCGCCCGGGCGGTTGAGATCGAGCGGCGTGGCGCTGACCTTCAGGTGTGGGGGAGGGCGCATCCAGTGGACGGGAAAGCGAACCTTGCCGTGATCGAAGCCCTGGCCGAAAACTACGACGTCCCGAAGTCGATGGTCCGTCTCATCTCGGGCCATACCTCCAAGACAAAGACATTCGAGATCGACGGTCTCTAGATCTTCCGTCCCGAGTCGCCCGGCTCTCGTCCAAAGGCCAGAGAAATGAAGAGGATCCACGTCGATCGCTTACAATTCTCGTCCCAACCGACCACCCAAATCACCGTGTTTGAACGATATACAGAGCGCGCCCGCCGGGTGATCTTCTTCGCCCGCTACGAGGCCTCCCAACTCGGCGCCCATTCCATCCAGACGGAGCACGTCCTGCTGGGACTGATCCGTGAGGGGAAGGGGCTGACCCAGCGTCTCTTGAACCGTGGAAGCGTCCGCATGGAAGAAGTGCGGCGGCAGGTGGAGGGCCGCTGCCGATACGGCGACCAGGTATCGACCACGGTAGAGATGCCGCTTTCGCCCGAAGTCAAGCGGGTCCTGGCCCTCGCACAGGACGAGGCCGAACAACTCGGCCACTCGTACACCGGCACCGAGCACCTTCTCCTGGGCCTGCTGCGCGAAGACACGGCCACCGCGGCCGAGGTGCTGCGCGAGAACGGCCTCACTCTCCCGTTCCTGCGCGAAGAGATCGTGCGCCTTCTCGCGGAAAAGACCCAGCCGCAGGCCCGCGCCAAGGAGACGCCTCTCCTCGCGGAGTACTGCCGCGATCTCACCGATCTCGCGGTCCGCGGCAAGCTCGATCCCGTGATCGGGCGACGCGACGAGATCGAACGCGTCATCGAGCTCCTCGGCCGCCGCCAGCGAAACAACCCGGTCCTCATCGGCGAGCCGGGAGTGGGGAAGACCGCCCTCGTCGAGGCCCTGGCCTCGCTGATCGTCCAGGGGGAGGCCCCGAAGCCGCTTCTCGACAAGCGCGTTCTTGCCCTCGACCTGGCTTTGCTCGTCGCGGGCACGAAGTACCGAGGTCAGTTCGAGGAAAGGCTCAAGAACCTGCTCAAGGAGCTGGCCGAGAACCCGAACGACATCCTGTTCATGGACGAGTTGCACACTCTCGTGGGCGCCGGCTCCCCGGAGGGAAGCCTCGCGGCC
>CAZBTT010000679.1:0-2741 GCA_964494295.1 uncultured Acidobacteriota bacterium | reverse complement strand
CGTGCCGAGGTTCATTCAGGGCGGATATCGGCTCGTCAACATCGAGACCCATCGCCGTCGCAGTGACGGAAGCATGAGGTGGGGCAGTTCCAACGTCGTGGGCGTGGTCGAGGGCGGGCTTCTGAAGGCGATCTGGCTGACCCAGCGGGACATCACGGAGAAGAAAACCGTCGAGGAGGACCTGCGCATCAGGGGCAGGATCCTGGAGGCGGTCGCTTTCTCGTCGGCGCGGCTTCTCTCGCCCGGCGAGTGGGAAGACCACGTGGCGGCCGTCCTGCCTCGACTGGGTGAAGCGGTGGGGGCCGGCTGCGCCTATCTCACCCAGACGCAGCCCACGCCCTCGGGCGCCCTCTCCTCGGTTCTCAGACACGAGTGGGCTACCGAGGGAACCCCTCCGCTCGCCAATGAGCCCGGGTTTCGAGAGTTCGAGTGGCCCGCCGATGGCCCGGTGCGCCTTCTCCTCGAAAAAGGGCGGACCGTCACAACGCTCGTTCGCGACCTTCCGCCAGCGCCGCGGGAGTTCCTCGATCGGATGGGCCTCAAGTCGTTGCTGATCGTCCCCATCTTCGTGGAGGACCAATGGTGGGGACTCCTTGGGTTCGGCGATTTCAAAACCGAACGACTGTGGTCGGCGGTCGAAGTGGAGGCTCTCAGGACCGCCGGCGTCGCCCTGGGCGCGGCCTTGATGCGCGAAAGGGTCGAGGCCGAGGTGAGGGCATCGGAGAAGAAGTACCGGGACATCGTCGCCCTGGCTCCCGCCGGGATCTATCAGGCGACGCGCGACGGCACGCTCCTCATGGCGAACATCGAATTCGCCCGCCTTCTCGGTTACGACCGGACCGAAGGTGTGATCGGCATGAACATGGCCCGCGATGTCTACTTCGATCCGCGCGACCGCGAACGGCTGATCGCGGAATACCTGCCCCTGGGCCAGTCGCCCCCCGCGGAAGTCCGCCTCCGGCGTCGCGACGGGAGCGCCTTCTTCGCCGAGATCAGCGGCCACGCGATCAAGGACTCGTCGGACAAGGTTCTCTACCTCGAGGGATTCATCCAGGACATCAGCGCCCGGAAAGCCGCGGAGGCCGAACGCGAGCGCTTCGGTCTCGTCATGGAGCGCGCGGCGGAAGAGTGGAACCGGACCTTCGATGCGGTGGACGTGGCGATTCTCGTGATCGACTGGGCCGGCCGTCTCACCCGCATCAACCGCCAGGCCCTCCAGATGCTTGGCCCCGACTACGGAGGTGTTCTGGGTCAGACGATTCGGGAGACGGACGATAGAGAGCCCTGGCGCGCGGCCGTGCAGATGGTCGAAATGGTGGTGCAGACACGCGCGCGCGCGTCCACCCGGGCCGTGGATGTCCAGGAGGGGAAAACCTGGGAACTGACCGCGTACCTCGCACAGGCCGGCAAGACGGGCGAGGATCGAATCATCCTCATGGTTCGCGACATCAGCCGCGTGGTGGAGCTCCAGGAGTCCTTGCGCCATAGCCAGACGATGTCGGCGATGGGGTCGCTGGTCGCGGGCGTCGCCCACGAGGTCCGCAATCCCCTCTTCAGCATCTCGGCCACCGTGGACGCCCTGGAGAGCGAACTCGGCGGTCATCAGGAATACGCGGAGCTTATGGGTCTGCTCAGGTCCCAGGTCGGGCGTCTTCGCCAGTTGATGCGCGACCTCCTCGACTACGGCAAGCCGCCGCTGCTCCGTCTGGCTCCGGTCGACCCGCATGAACTCCTGCGCCGCGCCTGCCGGTCGTGCGCGGGTCTGGCCCGCGAGCGGGAGGTCCAGCTCGAGGACGATGTCCCGGATACCATGCCGCAACTCAACGTCGACTCGAGTCGGCTCGAGCAGGTTTTCCAGAACCTCATCGCCAATGCCATCCAGCACTCCGCGCGTGGGGGGGTGGTGCGCGCCCGGGCCCGCGTCCGCGCCGACGATCTCGCCCCCGAGTTTCTGGTGGAGGACGAGGGCACGGGAATTCCGGCCGATGAGCTGCCTCAACTCTTCGACCCGTTTTTCAGCCGGCGCAAGGGTGGAACCGGGCTCGGACTCTCCGTCGTCCAGCGTATCGTGGAGGCCCACCGCGGGAAAGTGGCCGCGGCGAACCGTCCCTCGGCCGGAGCCGTGTTCACGGTCCGGCTGCCCGCCGACTCCATAGTGAAAACCGAGGAAGTGCATGGCTGAAAGACGAGTCCTCATCGTGGACGACGACAAGGATGTTCGTTTTCCGCTCAAGCGTTATCTCCAGGGCCGGGGCTTCGACGTGCGTGAAGCCGAGGGTGTGGGTTCCGCCCTCGAGTCGTTCAAGATGTCGAGGCCGGACATCGCCCTCATTGATTTTTCGCTGTCGGATGGCGACGGCATGGACCTCCTGCGCAGCCTCAAGGCCCTCGACACCGCCCTGCCCGTGATCATGTTGACCGGGCACGGCACCATTGATCTCGCGGTGCAGGCGATCAAGGAAGGCGCCGAGCAGTTCTTCACGAAGCCCGTGGAGCTGAGGGCGCTCGAGGTCGTGATCGATCGTGCCCTCGACAACCAGCGCGTTCGTCAGGTGTCGATGGTCGGCCGCAGCACTCAGGCGCGGCAGGTCATCGATCCCTTTCTGGGCGAAAGTCCGGCGATCCGCAAGCTCGCCGATCGCGCCCGGAAGGTGGCGGCTTCCTCGATCCCCCTTCTCATTCAAGGTGAGACCGGGACGGGGAAGGGCGTTCTCGCGCGGTGGATCCATCACAACGGACCG
>CAZBTT010000678.1:0-2745 GCA_964494295.1 uncultured Acidobacteriota bacterium | reverse complement strand
CAGGCGGCGAGGGCATCGAGCACGTGAACGAGGACGACATCTACATGGTGCGGCCTCCGGGCGAAGAAGGCATCACACTGAAGCGCGTGGCCATCGAAGGGACAGGGGATGATCGCGTCCTGCAGCTGCTCCCGTCGGGCCGAGTGGTCGGGCGCTACAAGGTGAGAACCGTTCCGCTCAAGGGCAGGAAGATCCAGTCGATTGTTCGTGGCCGCGTGGTCGGCCAGTTCCACGTGGTTGGGCGCATCGGGAAGGTGATGTAACAACATTTGCTAGGAGGTCGGATGGCTGTCGATATTCGGAAGAGCCTTAAGAAGTACCACCCACACCTGTTGTCGGCCGCGGCGGACAACCTGAACGAGGCCGACACAGTCCAGCGGCTCGTGAAGGTCTTCGAAGACGTCCTCGGCTTCGACGCCCTTTCTGAGATCAGCAGAGAGAGTTCGGTCAAGGACAAGTTCGTCGACGTCGCGCTCAAGGTCGATGGAACCATCCGGCTCTTGGTCGAGGCGAAGTCAGCCGGGACGACGCTGCGCGATCGCCACATCGACCAGGCGCAGGCCTACGCCGCGAACGGGAATATTCGATGGGTTCTCCTGACCAACGGTGTCGCGTGGAACCTCTACCACCTCACGTTCGAGGAGGGCATCGAGTCGTCGCTCGCGTTCTCTGTCGACCTTTCGAAAGGGGTCGATGACCACGGCGCAGCGCTGCTTGCCTTGCTCCACCGGACGAGCATCAAGAAGGGTGAGCTCGACGACTACTGGGTTCACCGAACAGCACTCGGCCCCGCGTCCCTTGCTCGAGCGATCTTCACTGAGGACTGTCTCCGAATGATCCGTCGGGTGATCCGCCAGAAGGAAGGGATCTCGATCGACGAGCAAGACCTGGCCGAGGCGATCCGGGACATGTTCTCGACCGAGGCGCGTGAACGGATCGGGCCGCTCAAGATTCGACGGAAAGCGAAACCCCGTAAGTCCTCGGCGCAGAGCGACGCCTGCGAGCCGCCGCCAGCGCCGGAAGTCAGCCCGGATAAGGACAAATGAGCGTGGGACCGCCGCAAACGCGGCAGGGGCCGGTGAAGCAGAGCGCGTGCATCGACTGCGAGTACTCGGAACCCGTTCACCTTCCTGAGGGGATGATGCGGTGCCGTCGGTACGCGCCGCGACCCGCGGCCGGCAAGGAGCCGCAGGGAATCGCGTGGCCGATCGTGGAGGCGCTGGATTGGTGCGGGGAGTTCCTCGTCAGGATGCCGCCCGAGGGTGACGATCCGCTGGACAGCTTCAGGCCGGGATCTCAGGAGGAGCGATGAAGCGTTCCGACCTCGTGATCGCGGCGGGAGTGGTCCTCCTCCTTGCGATCGCGATCGTGCGCTTGGCCGTTCCTGACCGGTCCCGGCTGCGAGCCCTTTCGGTGGAAGCGATTCAGATTCCCTCAGAGCCGATCGCGCGAGGGCAAAGCATCGAGCGGACGCTGGACTGGGTCCCGCCAGCTGACGTCTACATCGTGGGGTGGGGCCCGCGGCCGGCCGCGAAGAACTCAGGCGCTCTCCTGACGCTCTTCACCCCGGGCCCACCGGCGATGCTGCTCTTCGAGTACCAGGAGGACGGCCGGGCCGCCGCGAATGAGTACGCGGCGCCGGGAACGGGGTTCCGGATCGCGAAGGGTCAGACGGTGCGCCTCCGATTCCGACTCAACAACGCAGGGCCTGACACCCAGACCCTCGGCGGTGTGGCGCTCGTCTACTTCGTGCCGGTCGCTGGTAACTGAATTGGAGGCTGCGTAACCGTTGGACCTGATCACATCACCCACCTTTTGGGGCGTTCAAGTGGTGTTGGCGCTCCTTCTCAATGTGGCTGGCGCCTATCTGAAGACGTGGGCGGACCATCGCCTGGCGTCTTCATCCGCGAGACGGCGCGCGCGGAGCGAGGTGGAGAACGCTCGACGAGAAGCAGCGGTTAGGCGGCTCATGGAGGCTCCCGAACTGACCGATCGGTACTTGCTCCTTCTCCTGGCGATGCTATTGGGGTTCTGGGGTCTGGTCCTCTTGGGCGCCATGAGTGTCTTCGCGAGCCTCGTACTCCTCCAGCTCAAGGCCGCTTGGCTGCTGATCGCAGGTCCCGGCGTGATCGCTTTGTTCACCCTGGGGGGCGCACTTGGCATCGCGCAGGTAGCGCGGAACAGCTTGGCCGTCGTTAATGAGGTCAATGATCGGCGCCGCGATGAGCGGCTTGCGCGTTACGCCCCATGAAACTAGAGAACCCAAAGGAGAGTCCAAACGTGATCACCAACACCATCGACCTGTCGTCCTTGTTCGGATCGCTGGCCGCCGTCGTCCTCGATCCCTACGTGAGTTTCATGAAGACACTGCTGGCAGAGGGGCGGATCACGGAGAAGGAATACGATGCGATCGCAGAGCAGGTGAAAGACCGCGCAGGGCGCCTTGGTGACTTCATTGAGCAGGACCACGCAGCGGGCGGGCTCAATTTCCGAATCAAGGCCGCCGCTAAAGAGCCGATTTGAAGCTCACGCAACGCGACATCCCCCGCCTCGGCGTCGGTGAGTACCGTGACGACGAGGTCCGCGGCCTGCTCTTCCGCGTTCGAGACACGGGCCTTCGGGCCTTCGAGCTGCGGTACACGATCCCGATTTCACGCGAACGCCGGCGCCTGACGATCGGTGAGTCGAGCGTGATGACCCTCGCCGACGCACGAACGACCGCGCGGAGACTCATCGCCGGCGTGG
>CAZBTT010000677.1:0-2769 GCA_964494295.1 uncultured Acidobacteriota bacterium | reverse complement strand
GCGCAGATCGAGAAGGCCGTGACCGCCGGGACGCCAGCAGCCCGAAGTCTTCGTGCACATGATCCGCGGTGTCGCTTCCCGCGAATGCGCGGAAGCCCACGCCCGCATCAGGAATGGTTTCTGGAGCGAACCCACGGCGAGGCGTGCTTCTTTGGGAGTCCCGATGATCTGAATCTGTCCGCGACTGCGGACCCACGCATCGAAGTCGGCGGCCGACAGCGGCACGGCGGCAAAGGCGCTTAGAACCAGCGCGGCAATCGGGGGCCGGCGCGCCAACTACTTCGCCGCGGGTGTGCCGGCGGGCGCAGGTGTGGGAGGCGGCGGAACCGCGCCGAAGACGATGCGCCCTTTGAAGGACGCGCCGGTCACGCGACGCTCCACCCCGAGTGTGCCCACTGAGGGCATCCAGCCGAGAAGCCCCAGAACCCGATCGGAGAGAGGTCTCACGTTGTCGGACGAACGCGGACCTTCGATGCGCGCCCAGCGCTTCCCTTCCTCACGCGCGGCCGCGAGATTGAGCTTCGCGAAGCGAACCACCTCGCTGCTCCACGAGACCACGGGAGCGGACCGAAGTTCGGCGGCGCTCGGCCCGAGCCAGACGAAATCGCCCAGGCGGCGGAACGCCAGAACGGGCAGACCCGGGCCCATCAGGTATTGACGTGTGTCTCCCGCGGCCGTAGATGGAGACAGCCTCGCGCCGCGGCGACTGAGCGTCGCCTCGAGGAGCGCGCCGAGTTCCGCATCCTTCTCCTTGGGCCACGGAAGGGCAAGGAGACGCGCCTTCGAGCGGGTCACGAGGTAGCCGAAACCTTCAACGGGCTGGGCCGCGAGAAGTGCCGCCCACGCATCGAGTTCCGCGGCCTCGGTCACAAACCCACCGCCCGAAACCGCGGGCACTTCGACGTTCGTCGCATAGCGGTCCTCCACACTCGCAGCCCTCGAGGCGGGAAGGGGGGCGACGGCCACCCGCGGGCGTACACCCGGGACCGGCAAAGGCTCGCTCACTCCTCGGCGCAGTTCGAGAAGGAACCGGGACGCGTCACCGATCCAGCCGCTCGCGACCGCGTCTTTCGCGTCGAAGATGGCGCCGCGCTTTGACGTCGCCGCCACATCCCCCTCGCGGACCTCAATCAGCCGGCCGGCCTCGAGACGGAGCGCCGCGCTGAGTCTCCCGCGCGACTCGCCCGCTTCGGCGAGTGAGCCAAACAGGAAGTCGCGTTTGAAGTAGAGATCGTTGCGAAGGGCGTCGAGGTCGAGTTCGAGGCTCGCCAGTCCCTCGAGTTTCGGCGCGAAGCGATCGCCTTCGGCCGCGGCGCCAAGTGCTAGTTTCATCGCGCGTTCGGAAGTGGCGATGATCAGAAGTCCAGCGTCGCGCGCCCAGGCGAGGCCCATGCGGGTTTCGCCGTCGGCCCCTTCATCGGCGGCGCCGGTGCGCACGAGGTGATACGTCTTGCCATGATCGATTCGCGACGTGCCCGCCTCGAACATGTCGGGCAGGGCGGCGAGCGGCGTCTCGACCACGAGAACCATCTCCATGTGCCCGATGTTGAGCACGGCAAGGGCCGCCGATGAGGCCTGCAGGTCGAGAATCGTCTGGAACGACAGCGCCGTGTCCCCGCGAAACCGGGACCATTGATCCTGCAGCTTCGCGCCGACCTGACTCTGGTTGAAGCCGCGCGCGACACCATCGTCCTCGGGAAGAGTTCCGTAAAGCGCCTTTCGGAAGCCGCCACCAAGCGCGGCATCGAAGGCGGATACGTCGGGGATGGAGAGACGGATCATCGACGCGGGAAGGGGCAGTCCCTCCTCACGCGCCGGCTGCGCCCAGGCCAGGGCGGCGGTGAGGCTCAGACCGAGGGTCAACGCGAGGGTGAAACGCGGAATGCGACCGGGCATCATCATCATCTGGCCACCTGCCGCGAAAGATCAGCCTGGACGATCTGCGAGATGAGACCAAAGGTCAGGTCGCGGGGCCGGTAGAGCAGGGAGCGTCCGCCCACGACCCGGTGCGAAACCGTGGGCGGCTCGAGGGTCGCGGACGCAAGTTCGGCGCGCAGCGCCAGGGCCCCTGACCATTTTCGGTCGGCGAGAAGGTCGAGGGCGCGTCCAACCTCGGCACGGTCGGCGTTGCCCGCGGCGATTCTCGCGATATCGGCGAGAACCGCATCGATGTCTGCGGCCTTGAAACGACGGCGGGTGAGATCGCTAGCCGCGGACTCCGCGGAGAGGAAGCCGGCCATCGTTCGCGCGGCTCGCGGCGATGACACAAGCGAGCGAGCGGCGCGGAGGCGCAGGAACGCCTCATCGCTGCCGACATCGATGAAGCCAAGATCGTCGACATCGCGAAGCGCGCGCGTGGCTAAGAATGCCAGTTGCGGAGCCAGTGCGGTGGGCCGCCGCAGCGCGGCCCGGGCGGAGAGGATGTCAAACGGGTGATCCTTAAGGTGGGTTTGGAGCGACCCGGCGATGGCCTCGGGATTCTCGCGCCAGAAGCGGAGGGCCTGCTTCCAGGCATCCGGACCGGCGACGCCCGCATTGATCGACCGGCGCCAGAAGTCGAAAGCGCGGATCTCCTCGGCCCGCGCGAAGAGGACCTTCCCCCGCGCCTCGGCCATGTAGAGAGCGGCGTCTCGTCGGCGGCCCACGCGGGTCGGCCCGTCTGCATGCTTCTCCCCCTCGGCGAATGCGGACCAGAAGGGCCCCGGCTGGCGCATCCCGGGGCCCGCCAGTTCCGGCGCCACCTCCGCGAGTCAGGCGGCTGAGGCCGAA
>CAZBTT010000676.1:0-2782 GCA_964494295.1 uncultured Acidobacteriota bacterium | reverse complement strand
GTTCTTTGCCGGGGTTTCTTCTGAAGGGGGTCAGCCGGGCGCTCCCCGTGCAAGTCCGGAACAATTCCTGCCGGTCCCGCACCCGCCGCTTAAAACCCGGAACTTCGTTCTGGCCCGTCTTCTGGGCGGGGGGCGGATAGGCCTTCTCGGGTCTCCCTGGGGGGGGAGCTGGCAGAGAGATCAGCGTGCCGGTCGGCAATACGACGCTCGCACTGGCGTGGGTTGGATCGATGACTCGAGCCGGATTTCCCTTCTGCGCGAGAGCCCGGATGTCTGCTGAGTGGCCGAGATCGTTCCAATCGACTCCGCCCACCACGTTGGCGGGTAGTCCGTCCAGGGCCCTCGGAGCGAGTGTGTTCCCGAAGGTCACAACGCAGTCCTTAAGCGCCACCTCAAGGAGATATCTCCCCCCCGGCGCAGCGATCACGCGAAGGCCAAAGGCCTTTCTGAGCTTCTTCGCGGAATATGTTTGCGGCCCCCTCAATCCCTCCATCGGGACGTAGAGATAGGGCTTGTGGCTTCCCGTGAGGCCCTCAGAGCAGTACGCCGTGCCCTTATAGCCATCCGCCACCTTCTCTAAGTGAAGGAGAGTGATCCCGGAGAACTCCATCGTGAACTGCCATGGCATGGTGGCCCTACTTTCTTGTGTGAGGTTTCAGTGAGATTGTGGAAGGTTGGACAGGGGTGGCGCCAGTTCCGAGACGGCGAGCGCGTCGATCACCGCACGGTCCGAGGCGGCGACCGCGTCATCGTTTCGGAGTCGGAGGAGGGCCCGCGAGGGCGAGCCTTCGGTTTCGAGGTGGGAGAAGAAGCGCGGCATCAGGCGGCTCATCGAATCGTCGGGCACCGGCCACAACGTCGCGACCACGCTGCGCGCGCCCGCGGCGAGGAAGGCCCCGGCGAGCGACATCGATCCCACGTTCCCGCTTTCCGCGGTGGAGCACCCGGCGAGCACAGCGAGATTCAAACCGCGGAGGTCCAGCGCGAGGAGGCGCCTGATCGTCAGGAACGACGGCCGATTTGCGGAGTCGATCAGAACGAGGCTCGAGTCGAACGGCCGGGAAACATTGACGAGCGCGTGGCCCGCGAAGTAGAAGAGGTCCGCCTCAGGGAGTGCGGCCAGCGTGTTCTCGGAGGTCGCCTGATCGTGATGGAGGAAACGGCCTCCAAGCTTCTCGGCCAGGGCAGTGGACTCCTTCCAGGCATACGGGAGCCTGGGGAATTCAGGACCGTCGGGCGCGGCCGTAACGATGAGCGGGGACCGCCACGTCGACGCCTGCGGGGACGCGGATGTAGGGATCGGCGCGGGCGAGTAGGTGAGCGAGGTTCGCGCGCCGAGCAGGGCGCCATCGCTGAGCCGGAGGGCCGCGAAGGGGACTCGGGCCAGGTCGTCCGCCACCGTCAGCGTCAGCGCGGTGGCGCGGCCGATCCGCGATTCCCAGGGTGCGAGCAGGAGTTCCGAAAGACGACGACCTGCGTTCTCCTCGGCGCGGCCGCTTCGTCGTGCGTCGACGAACGCACTCACCAGTGCCCGTCGTTCGGCGCCGTCGATCTCGACAGAATTGAAGCTCGTGACGTCGCCGCAGGTGAGCCACGAAAGGATGCTCTTCGACGAAGGCACGAAGGCCAGCGCGCACGACTCCGATGAGCGGGATCGCGGCTCGCGGGTTTGGATGTTCCCGGCTGCCATCCAGTAGCGGCGGGCCAGGTCCTCGAGAACCCGGGCGTCACCTCCCGCCCGCGCCTCCATCTCGGCCAGTGCTGCGTAGGCGGGACGGATCTGGTCGGAGCCTGCGTCTGAAAGTTCGAGGTCGCGTGGCCGGTTGGCCTCGTATAGCTCCGCCGCCTCGGAAAGCGTCTTCTTCGCGCCATCGATACGTCCAGCGGCGGCAAGGGCGAGGCCATGGGCGGTCATCAATGGGATTTGACGGCCCCACGAGCCGCGTTTCCCAAGCCACGCCAGGGCTTCAGACATCAGGGCTTCGTTCTCGGGTTCGAGCGAGGCGCGAACGCGCAGGGCCTCGCCCGACATTCGTGCTCTGAGAAGAGGGTCCTCGATTGCGGACGCCATTCGCGAGGCGACGAGGGCCGCCTCCCGGGCCGCACCCGGGTCCAGGGCTCGAAGCGCCGAGGCCACGCCCAACGCGGTGTCGGCGGCCGAGTCCCGCAGACCCGCGGCGACCGCCAACTCATGCCCGGCCCGATAAACCGCCGATGCCGCTCGGGGAAGCCCGGAGCGCACCAGATCGTCGCCGACGATGGTCATAGCCAGGAGCGCTGAGCGGGGGTTGAAGATGCGCGGAGCGTGCTTGAGTGTGTCGAGGCGCGCATCCCAATCGACCTCCGTGAGCCCGAGTTTTCCGTGCACCTCCCCTCTCTGCTGTCCCGCAAAGGCAACCCACGCGGGTTCTCCGGAAAGCGCGAAGAGCCGCGCTGCCTCCGCGCGATGACGAATCGCCTCGTCGGGCCGGCCGCCGCTGCTCGCGATCACGCTGCGGCGGTAGTGCGTGTGGGCCTTCAGGAACGGCTGGGCGGTTTCCGGCGTGGTCGCGATCAGCGAGTCGAGGCGTCCGCGCGCCCGCAGGGTCTCGCCGTGCTGCAGGTCGGTCACCGCTTCGTAATAAGCACGCCACCGTTTCAGATTCGTTGGAAGCGAGGCCGTCCTCTGCAGGAGAGCCAGCGGCTTCTCCGCTTCGCCCCACTTGTTGTTCTGATGGAGAGCCGCGACCTCGGCGAAGAGCGGCAGGGCCGTCGATGGAGGCAGGCCCAGGACCTGCCCGAT
>CAZBTT010000675.1:1302-2784 GCA_964494295.1 uncultured Acidobacteriota bacterium | reverse complement strand
CCCTCCACGCGGACGCCGAACACAGGTCCAGGTCGTGACGCAGGCGTCAGCGGGAGCCCGGGAGAATCCACACCCGACCCGGGTGGCAGCAGCCGCGCGCGATCCGGCGGCGGGGCTCAGGGAGAACGTGCCGGGCGAAGGGATCGCTCCGCAGGCGCCGAGAGAGGTGGAAGTTCCGGCACGCTGTACGGCCTCGGTCCTGACGGCAAGCTTGTGACTTTCCGTGTCCGCACCGGAATCACCGACGGCGTCGCGACGGAGATCTCGGGCCGCAATATCACCGAGGGAATGAAGGTGATCGACGGCATCGTCTCGGCAGCCACATCGGCGAGACCCGCAGCGGTGAACCCCCTTGGGCCGACACCGTCGGGCGGGAGCCGGCGGGGGCCGGGCGGCGGCGGACCGTTCTAAGGAAGGATCATGGGCGACGTGGTCATCCAGACGGACAAGATCACGAAGACCTACGTGAGCGGCACGAATGAGGTTCACGCTCTGCAGTCCGTCGATCTCGTCGTCCAGCGGGGTGAACTTCTCGCGATCATGGGCGCTTCGGGATCGGGCAAGTCCACCCTGATGAATCTCCTCGGTTGTCTCGACACGCCCACCTCCGGTTCGTACACCCTCGACGGCGTGCGCGTCGATGGCCTGGGCCGAAATGAACTCGCGGCCATCCGAAATCAGAAGCTCGGCTTTGTCTTCCAGGGTTTCAACCTGCTCGCCCGCACGAGTGCGGTCAAGAACGTGGAACTGCCGATGCTCTACGATCGAACCGGCCGTAAACGCGACACTCGGGCCCTGGCCATGGCGGCTTTGGCCCGCGTTGGCCTTGCCGAACGAACCGACCATCTGCCGAACGAACTCTCGGGCGGACAGCAGCAGAGGGTGGCGATCGCGAGGGCGCTCGTAACCGAGCCCGCGCTGATCCTCGCCGACGAGCCGACGGGCAATCTCGACAGTCTGACCACCATTGAGGTGATGGCGCTCTTCCAGGAGTTGAACGCCCAGGGGATCACGATCGTGGTCGTCACCCACGAGCTGGATGTCGCGATCTACGCGACGAGGATCATCCACATGCGCGACGGAAAGATCCTGAGCGACGAACCGGTGAAGGACCGGCGCGACGCGGCCCGGGATCTCGAAGAGAGAAAGCATCCCGCGGCATGAAACTGAGGATCCTGATCGGCCTCGCCCTCGAGAGCATCCTCAAGAACAAGATGCGGGCGATGTTGACCATGCTCGGCATCGTCATCGGCGTGGCCGCAGTGATCGTGATGGTCGCGGTGGGCTACGGCGCCCGCTCCAGCATCCGGGCGCAGATCTCGAGCCTCGGCACCAACATGATCGTCATCACACCCGGCGCGAGTGTTCTGGGTGGAGTGAGTCAGGGCGCGCAGGCTTTCGCGACCCTGACCGTGGCGGACGCGGAGAAGGTGCGGGCCTCGATCGAACGCTTCCGCAAGACGCTGGGGAACTTCTGAGTCA
>CAZBTT010000675.1:0-1292 GCA_964494295.1 uncultured Acidobacteriota bacterium | reverse complement strand
ATCACGAGCCGCACCCAGGTGATCGCCGCGGGAGGAAACTGGCGGACCTCGATCAACGGGGTCGACACCGATTACCAGATCATCCGCGACTGGCAGACCGACGCCGGAACCTTCTTCGCCCCGGAGGATGTGCGCGCGGCTCGGAGCGTGGCCGTGCTCGGACAAACCGTGGCGCAACGGGTCTTTCCAGACGGCGACGCGGTGGGCCAGGAGATTCAGATCGCCGCCACCCGCTTCAAGGTCACAGGCGTCCTCGCCGCGAAGGGTCAGACCGCGAGCGGCAACGACTCGGACGACGTCATCCTCATTCCCTACACCACCGCGGCCACACGCCTTTCCGGCCGGCCCCGCATCCCCCAGATCCTCGCGAGCACTTCATCCTCGGGCGACATCGCCGCCGCCCAGGAGGAGATCCGGACCCTTCTGCGCGAATCCCACCGAATCGAAGGCGAGGAAGACGACGACTTCACGGTACGCAACCAGACCGAACTCGCGACCGCGGCCGAGAGCAGCACAAGGGTCATGACCCTGCTGATGGCCGCGATCGCCTCGATCTCCCTGCTCGTGGGTGGCATCGGCATCATGAACATCATGCTCGTCTCGGTCACCGAGCGCACCCGCGAGATCGGCATCCGCCTCGCCATCGGCGCCCGCGGCTCCGACGTGCTCACCCAGTTCCTGGTCGAGAGCATCGTGATGGGGATGCTCGGCGGCGTAGCCGGGCTCGCCCTCGGCATCACGAGCGCCGAGGTGCTCGCTCACTTCACCGGCTGGGAGACCGTGATCTCTCCCCTGGTGATGATCGTGGCGGTGGGCTTCTCGGGTGCGGTGGGCGTCTTCTTCGGCTATTACCCGGCAAGGAAGGCCGCGGCCCTCAATCCGATCGACGCGCTGCGATACGAATAACGCCGGGGGCGGCCACGTCGGGCCGTTAACAATTTCGCGTACGAACAAAACGAAACCCACGCGCGCTGGCGCGTGGGTCTTTACGAACGGTTGGAGGGTCTTTTTACGACTACCGAATCTTGTTGCGGTACTCGGGACTCTTGCGGATTTCGCGGGACACATCGGCCTCGGTCCAGCGCTCGCGCAACACCTTGTCGACGTAGACGCGGCTCGCCGCGTCCGGTTCGCGACCCAGCTCCGCGCGGTAAGCGCGGGCCACGAGTTCTTCCGCCTGCTGCTGCGGTGTCGCGGGCTGCCAGTTTGCCGGTTCCGCGCGGCTGATCCCCGTTCCGTCCCGGCGGGCGGTGGTCATGGCGCTGTCGAGTCGGAGGGTCAGGAGGGTTCCC
>CAZBTT010000674.1:0-2786 GCA_964494295.1 uncultured Acidobacteriota bacterium | reverse complement strand
CGCCTCTTCGGCAGGCCGTTCACCACCCGTCCGCAGGTCGCGATCCTCGGTGTGGGAACCATCGGGAAGCGGCCGGTGGTGCGTGAAGACGCGATCGCCATCCGCACCATGGCGTACTTCTGCCTGACTTTCGATCACCGGATCATCGACGGTTCGGAAGCCGACAAGTTTATGGCCCACTTCAAGAACGCCATGCAGAACTTCGACGAGTCGGCGCTCTAGTACGGCCACGCAGGACATCAAGGACGTGGGATCGGGCGGCGTCAAGCCGTCGCTCGATATCCGGCGGCTTGGACGGATCTCCTACGCGGAGGGACTGGCGCTTCAGGAGCGCCTCGTCGACGAGCGGAAGCGCGGCACCACGGGCGACACGCTGCTTCTCCTGGAGCATGACCCTGTAGTGACGCTCGGCCGCAACGCCCGCGCCGAGAATCTCCTCATTTCCGAGGACCTTTTGAAGGCCCGCGGGATCGCCCTCTTCGAGGTCGGCCGTGGCGGCGACGTGACTTATCACGGTCCCGGGCAGGTGGTGGGCTACCCGATCGTCGAGATTCCGGAAGGCCGGCGCGACGTCCATCGCTACGTCCGTGATCTCGAGGAGGTGATGATCCGCGTGTGCGGCGATTACGGCTTCGCGGGCCGGCGGATCTCCGGAAAGAGCGGCGCATTCGTGGGCGAAAACAAAATCGGCGCGATCGGCGTCCGCATCTCGCGCTGGGTCACGTCACACGGTTTCGCCTTCAACGTGAACACGAACCTCACCGGTTTCGATGTGATCGTTCCCTGCGGCCTGCGCGATCAGGGGGTGACGTCGTTGTCGAAACTTCTCGGATCCGAAGTCGACCTCGCCGAGGTGCAGGAGAAACTGGCCGCGCGGTTCGTCGAGGTCTTCGGGTATTAGCCCTGCTGCCGCTCTGGCTCCTAGACGCCTGTGGCCAGCAGGTACAGCCAGTTGAGGACCACGAGGACAACGCCCAGGACGAAGGCCACCGCGGGAACCCGGCCGCTCATCTTGAGGTCGGTGCGTTTCGAAACGAGCAGAAGCAGGGCATCAAACAGGCCCCAGGCGATGAGTCCCAGTGTTCCTGCGGTTACCAGGGGCTGAACCGCGAAAGCGCTCGGAACATCGAAACGCGCGAGGTGCGCGAGGGCACGAGTGGTGCCGCACGTGAAGCACGCGTAGCCGGTGAGAGCCTTGAAATAACAGAACGCGACGCCCGCGTGATCGAGCCCGGAAACCCGGGCCACTACGCCGGCGGCGAGAGCGAGTCCGGCGAACATCATCGGTCCGGTCACGAGCCGGGACGGGTCGCGCTCGGCTATCCAGAGACGGAGTGAGCCTGCCAGCATGGGCCGCTATAGTACGCGGGCTCTATGGCCGAGATCGAAGACAAACTCCTCACCCACATCGCGACCCTTGCCCGCCTTTCGTTGTCCCCGCAGGAGACGAAGTCGCTGGCCCACGACCTGAGCGAAATCCTCAAGTATGCGCAGTCGCTCGAGAGCATCGACCTGACGGGCGTCCCGCCCATGAGCCACGCGACTGAAGGCGAACGTTTCCGGCCCGACGAGCCGAAACATGACCTCACTCGTGACGATGCCCTGCGCAACGCACCCGATCAGGAAGCGGGGCTCTTCCGCGTGCCCCAGGTGATCGGAGGATGAGCGAGCTGACCACGATGGGCGTCGCGGAAATCGCGGACGCCGTAGCGAAGCGAAAGACCTCCGCCGCCGAAGTGATGGAGGCTCACCTCTCGAGGATCGCCGCGAAAAACGAAAAAATTCACGCGTTCCTCGGCCGCGACGACGAGAACGCCCGTGCGGAGGCGCGTTCACTCGATGCGCGAATCGCCAAGGGTGAGGCGCCGGGCGCGCTGGCCGGGGTTCCGATCGCGATCAAGGATGCGATTCACGTGATGGGCCTGCCGACCACCTGCGGCTCGAAGATCCTGAAACAGTTCCAGCCGCCGTACGAGGCCACGGTTATCCGGAGGCTCAGGAGCGCGGGCGCCATCGTCATCGGCAAGGCCAACATGGACGAGTTCGCGATGGGCTCGTCGAACGAGAACAGCGCGTTCGGTCCCGTCCGCAATCCCTGGGATGCTTCGCGCGTTCCCGGAGGTTCGTCGGGCGGATCCGCGGCCGCGGTTTCCGCGGGGTTTTCGGCCATGGCTCTTGGTTCCGACACGGGCGGCTCGATCCGCCAGCCTGCCGCGTTGTGCGGCGTCGTGGGGATGAAGCCGACCTACGGCCGGGTCAGCCGCTACGGCCTCGTGGCTTTCGCATCGTCTCTCGATCAGATTGGTCCGCTGACCCGCTCGTGCAAAGACGCGGCGCACGTCCTTTCGGTGATCGCGGGCCAGGATGTCCATGACGCGACGAGTTCGCCCCGTCCCGTGGATGACTATGCCGGGAGCCTCGATCAGCCGGTGCGTGGCCTGCGCGTCGGCGTTCCGCGCGATTTCCTGAAATCAGGCGTCGAGGCGGGCGTCATGGCCGAGTTCGACAAGACGATCGAGGCTCTCGAGAAGGACGGCGCGCAAATTGTCGACGTCGCTCTTCCAAACGCACCCCATGCGATCGCGACCTATTACCTCGTGGCCACCGCCGAGGCGTCCTCGAACCTCGCGCGTTTCGATGGTGTTCGCTACGGACTCCGCGCGGATTCCGCCGCGGCCCGCGGCACCCTCAAGGAAATGTATGGGGAAACGCGCGATGCCGGCTTCGGCGCCGAGGTCAAGCGTCGGATCGTCCTCGGTACGTTCGTGCTCTCGTCCGGCTACTAC
>CAZBTT010000673.1:0-2790 GCA_964494295.1 uncultured Acidobacteriota bacterium | reverse complement strand
CTCCACCCACGGCCTCGGCGTTCACTCCCGTTTTCTCCCGTACCTGCGCCTTGGGGGATTCTTCGCCGACCGGGGTTTCGAGGTCTTCGCCTTCGATCGGCGCGGTTCCGGGCGATCGGCGGGACGCGCCAACTACGCGGAGACCTGGGAGGAATTGCGCGACGACCTCGCTCGCTTCGTCGATCTCGTCGAAGACCGTTGCGGCCGCTTGCCCGCGCTTGTGGGCCTTTCGTTCGGCGGATTGCAGGCGCTCGATTTCGCCCTCGCCTCGCCCGAGAGCGTTCATTCGTGCGTTGCCATGGCGCCCGCTCTCGACGCCTCGGGCACGTCGCCGTGGCTCAGGCGAATCCTGCCCTGGCTGGCCCGCTGGTTCCCGGGCGTGAGCGTCGATCCCGGCCTCGACGACTCAGCGCTCACCCGCGATCCCGTGGTTTGCCGCGAGTATCGAAACGATCCTTTGTGGCAGGCCCGCACCACACCCGCCTTCGCACTGCTGGCCCTTCATGCCATCGAGAATGTGCATGCGCGCGCCGACCACCTGACAACGCCTCTTCTGGTTCTCCACGGCACGGCTGATCGCGTGGTTCCCATCGGGGGAACGAGGTCTGTGTTCCCCCGTTTCGGATCGGCGGACAAGACCTATCGCGAGATCCCGGGCGCCTTTCACGCCCTGCCCATCGAACCTGAACCCGAAGGGGAACAGGTGTGCGTCTGGATTGCCGAGTGGCTGAAGGCGCGGGCCGCTCCTCGCGCTTGACTCTTCGTAGGCGGCAGGAGTAGACACGAGCACTTGAGCACATTGCTTCAAGCAGGCGGCGCCATCATCGAGGAGCGGAGCCTCGATGACGACCTCATGGCGCAGGTGGCGCGCGGGTCCGAGGCCGCCCTCGAGGCCCTCGTTCTGAGGCATCGCGATCGCCTGGTCCGGCTCAGCGCGCGGCTCACCAGCGATCACGGCCAGGCCGAAGACATCGCGCAGGAGACCTTCATCCGGCTCGTGGACCACGCCCCGCGCTACGAAGGCCGGGGACAGTTCAGAGCCTGGCTTCACACCATCGCGCGCAGGCTCTCGCTCAACGTCATCCGCACCAGGCAACGCCGGCCCGAGGTTTCGCTCGAAGCCGCCTTCGACGCCCCTTCCCGGGTGAATCCGGAGAAGGGACTCGAACTCAAAGAAGTTCGCCAAGCCCTCGCCCTGCTGCCGAGGCGTCAGGGCAAGGCGTTGTGGCTCAAGGCCGCGGAAGGCCTTTCCTACCGCGAGATCGCCGACGCCCTCGACTGTTCCGAGGCGGATGTCGCGAACGCGATCTTCCGGGGCCGGGAAACTTTGTCGAAATTGCTCGGCGGCTGAGAGTTTTCGCCGTTCCCGGTGTTTCGCACTCAAGACCCATGGAATTCCTCTGCCCGGTGGACGGTGAAGTTCTGTCCCGTTTCCTTGACGGGGAGCTGCCTCAAGAGCAAATGACAGGGGTCGCCGCTCATCTCAAGACCTGTGCCGCCTGTGACTTGCGCCTCAGCCAGTTTCGTCTGGCCGACGGCCTGCTCTCCCGCGTCCGCGCGTACAGCGTCCGGTCGAACCGCGTGGCGGCGTCCGTCTCGGTCGCCGCGGCCCTGGTGGTGAGTGTTGCCGGCAACATCTTCCTCGCCCCCAGCAAGCGTGTCGAACCGCCGGTTTCCCTGACCCTCTCCGCAGCACCCTCCGACACACTCACCACGTTCTACGCGAGAGTGGCGCCCCGCGATTCCTCTTCTTCCGGGCTCGTTCGCTGATGCGTCTGTTCTCGGCGCTCGGCACCGTACTCCTTGCCGGAGCGGTTTCTCTCGCGGTGACCTGGGGCGTTCACTCATGGCGCACGCCGGTGGCCGCCACGTCCGACGATCCCTTCGACGTCCTCGACCTCACCGCCGAGCAGAAGGCCAAGATCCACGAGATCGCGATGGCTCACCATCCGAACCTTCTGGCCAGGCAGGCCGCGGTGGATTCCGAGAGACAGAAACTCGCTGCCCTCCTCGCCGCCCCTGGCGTTCTCGACGAGCCCGCGGTGGAGCGGTCTCTTCTTGCAGTTGCGCGGCTCGAGTCGGAACTGGACCGTGAGGTCGCGAAGAACCTCATCGAACTGCGGCCTCTTCTGAGCGAGGCTCAGCAGAGAGCCCTTTTCCAGCACATCGAACTTCGACATCCAAGAAACGCCCGCCCTGTTCCCGGAGAGAGACCTTGAGTTCAAAATCCACCCGCCTGACCCTGAGCGCCGCAGCGCTGGCCATCGTCGTGGCCGTGGCTCTCCCGGCCTCGTCGATGCCGCGGCTGATGGACCTGTACAACGCGCATCCGAAAGCACTCGCGCAGAACCGCGAAAAGTGCGTGATCTGCCATACGAATCAGGACGGCTCCGGCAAGCTCACTGCGTTTGGTCACAAGTACGAGCAGGCCGGCCTCGAATTCACCGCGGCGCTGGTCAAGGAGTATCCGAACCTCTTCGACGTGAGCGGCGCTTCGTCGGGATCTTCCGCGGGCGCCTCGTCCTCGGCGAATCCAGGCCCGCCTTCGGAGACCAAAGCGGATCCAGCGCCCCCGCTACCCGCCTGGACCGCCGCCGCCTACTTCCGCGCGGAGTGCCAGAACTGCCACGGCAAACTCGGTGACGGCGATCCCCTGCAGGGCGTGCCGGCGTGGGCCACGAAGAAGTGGCTCGAAACCCGCTCGGCGCAGAAGGCCGAGCTCGTGGACATCATCCTCAAGGGCAAGGAAAAGATGATCGGACACGCGGGGAAGATCAACGAAGCCCAGGC
>CAZBTT010000672.1:0-2807 GCA_964494295.1 uncultured Acidobacteriota bacterium | reverse complement strand
CACCCTGCCTCTCCGTCCCGGCGAGAGACCCGCGGGTCGCCTGGGTCATCTGATCAGACGAATGTCCTGCGTGCACCGCAGCACACCCTGAGCGTCGCGGCTGAGCGGTCGGATCGAGAAGCCGCTGCCCTCCCTCGACGCATCGGCTCGGATGCGCCCGGTCACGAGCGGGTCGTCCTCGAACACGATCTCGAAGATCCTCTCCCGAAAACCAGGCGCTTTCACGACATAGTGGATGTGCGCGGGATTCTGCGTGTCAGGATAGGAGCCTGGCTTGATGGTGCTGTATTCGTAACGCCCATCGGCGTCTGAGCGCAGATTGGCGCGCAGGCGCGGGGTCCGGCTGTCGTTGACGGGCTTCGAGTAGATGCCGTCCTTGTCGGTCTGATAGACGTAGAGCGAGGCATCGACGACCGGCGTCTTTCCATCCGGCCCGAACACACGCCCGGACACGATGAGTCGCTCGCCCGGTTCGCCCGGGGCCGCCAGAGAGATCCTGGGCGAACCCTGCGCCTGGGTCACAAGCGCAGCCAGCAAAAGGACTGAGATCACGTTCATTCCGATTTCTCCTCGCGCGAACCCGGTTCAAACTTCGTGCCACTCGCCGAGGAGGATCGGGGGCTGGAATCAGGCGCTTTGACCCGACTGGACGTCCGCGTTTGGGACCCGCATTCCCGCAACCGAACGCAAATCGGCAGCGGCCCGCGGCAATGGACCCCTGGGAATGGCGCAGGTATTGCTTCCCTCAACCAGACCGGGCTTCACCCAAGGAGACTGAATGAACGCTTTCTTGACCGATCTGCGGAACGCGTTGCTGGCTCTGCCGCGCGCGCGCGGCTTCACCCTGGTCGCGGTCTCCACTCTGGGCGTCGGACTGGCGTTGTGCGTGACCGTCCTGACTCTCGTCAACGCCTACCTCGTGCGCGCCCTGCCCTATCCGGAAAGCCACCGCCTCTACAACGTTCAGTACGCGCCGCCCGGCATGAACTTCCCGCCTCCCGGCGTCGACTTCCCGCGCGACTTCGAGAAGCTCGACTGGCGCACGCTCGATGACATCGTCGAACTCCCCATTTCGTGGGACCTCGACACGTTCAACCTGCGCGGCGAACCGCACGCGCGTGCCGCTCAAGGCGCATGGGTGACGCCGGGCTACGTCAAAGGGTTTGGCGTAACCCCGTCGATGGGTCGTGGTTTCGAAGCCACGGACTTCGAAACCGGTCGTCCCGCGGTGGCTCTGATCAGCCATCGGATGTGGCAAAGCCACTTCGCGGGCGACCCCTCCATCCTCGGTCGGCGATTCGATGCCTATCTCAACGATCGCATCGATGAGGGGGAATCGTTCACCGTGATCGGTGTCCTGCCCGAGCGGTTCTGGCACATGAACCCGTTCACCGAAGTGCTGGCCCCGCTTCGCGGACCCTCGTATCCCTACATGGTGCGCCTGCGGCCGGGAGTGAGCGCCGAGGTGGCGGCCCAGCGGATCGACGCTCTCGTACGAGCCGAAAATCCTGCCCTGCCAAAGGAGTGGCGCGCGGGGCTCCTCTCCACACATTCCGCCTACGTGGAACGGATCCGACCGGTGCTCATTTCGCTCGCCGCCGCCACCGGCCTCGTCTTGCTCATCGCATGCGCGAACGTGGCGGTTCTGCTTCTCGTGCGCGCCACGGAGAGACGCCGCGAGGTCGCGGTCCGCAAGGCCCTCGGGGCGACCGGGACGCAGATCACCCGTGCCCTGGTCGCCGAGGCGATGGTCCTCGGCGCCCTCGCCACCGCGTTCGGTTTGACGCTGTCGCGACTGGTCCTGAAGGCGCTCGCGCCCACCATCGAACAGCAACTCGCCCGCGCCGTTCCTGGCGGCGTTGCCGCCCTGGCTCCCGACTGGGCGGTGCTGCTCGGCGGTCTGGCCGTCGGTCTCGTCATGACCGCGGTCTGTTCGATCGCCCCCGCGTGGGCCCTGCGACTCACCCCCGTCGCTCTGGTCCTGAACGGCCAGAAAGGCGCCGGAGTCGGGCCCTCGCAGCAAAGAGCGCGATCGGCCCTCATCGCCACCGAGGTGGCGGCGTGCCTGACTCTGCTCATCGGGGCGGCGCTGATGGTGCAGAGCGGTCTCCGGATCCTGAACGTGGACATGGGCATCGACGAGCGCGGGGTCATCGTGGGCAGCCTCAGTTTGCGCGAGCGCGCGTACCCGGATCCCGCCAGCGGGACCACGTTCCTCGCGCGGGTGCAGGCGCGCTTGTTGGAGCAACCGGGGATCGCCGGAGTCGCCTTCACGACCTACTGGCCTCTGCAGCAGCCGCCCCTGCGGGGCGTATCGCGGGATGTGTCGAAGACCGAAGCGACCGATCGCGCCGCGGTGATGAGGGTGAGTCACGAATATTTCAAGACGCTCGGCATTCCGATTCGTGACGGTCGCGGTTTCACGTCGGAGGACCGACACGGTTCCACCCTCAGTGCTGTTATCAGCGAGTCGCTTGCCCGGAAGCTCTGGCCGGACGGTCGGGCGATCGGCGAGCACGTGCGTGTGTGGCCCGCCTTCGGGAATACTGCGGCCGAGCCGGTTTCTTACGAAGTGGTCGGTGTCGCCTCGGATACGAGGCAGTCGCATACGGACGAGGATCTCGCGGATCTTTACGCGTCGCTCTCCCAGCAGCCCGCTCTCTCCCACTTCGCCTACGTCCGCGGCTCGGGGCCGGCCCTCGAGACGGAACGGCTGCTCCGCGGGGCCATCGCCCCGGTGGACGCCTCCGTGCCCCCCGGAACCGCCCGGCCCTTGACCGGGATCCCCCACCAGACGCGCCCGGGGG
>CAZBTT010000671.1:0-2807 GCA_964494295.1 uncultured Acidobacteriota bacterium | reverse complement strand
ACCTTCGAAAAGGTCGACGCCCAGGTGGGCGGGTCGGCCGAAAACTACCGCGTCAACTACTGACCAATCCGCCGCGCCCGGCACCCGCCCCGGGGCCATGCTGGGCGGCGAGAAGCACCGGGGGTCGTCATTGCGAGGAGCCAGATCCGTTGGGCGTTGCGACGAAGCAACCCCCGCCCACCACTACCAAGCGTGATAGTGGCTGGACGGGGTTGCTTCGTCGCGATACCAACGGATCGGCTCCTCGCAATGACGAGCGGTCAAAGGAACAAGGTCGCAAGATCGGCTGGCGTCGAAACCAAGGCGTCAGGCTTCTCGCGTTTGACGCCTTCTGAGTCGTAACCCCACAAAACGCCGACCGAGAGGGCGCCGGCGTTTTTCGCGGTGACGATGTCGACCGCGGAATCGCCGACAAGGGCGGCCTCTGAGGGCGGGATGCCGGCTTTCGCGCAGAGTTTCAGCAGGCCTTCGGGGTCGGGTTTGCGCGTCTTGAGATCGTCACCGCCGATGACGCCGATGAAACGGCCTTCGAGGCCGAGGGCGGTCACGATCGCGCGACTGAACTCGCCGGGCTTGTTGGTGAGGACGGCCACCGGCGCACGCGCGCTCACCGCGTCGAGCGCGTCGCGCATACCCGGATAGAGAAGGGTCGTCTCCACCAGGCGCGCGCGGTAGATCGGCATGAACCGGTCGAAGACGAGGTTGATATCGGAAGCCGGCTGGGAGAGTGCAACGAGACAACGCTCGATCAACTGACGCGCGCCTCCGCCCACGAAAGCGCGAACTGTCGCCATCGGCAGCGAGCCCGCCTCGCCAAACCGTTCCACGAGGGCCGCGTTCACCGACGTCGCGATATCCCCGATCGAGTCGACCAGGGTCCCGTCGAGATCGAAGACAACCAGCCTCGGCGGCTTCAAGGCGTCGCGCACTTCTGCTTGCACGCATCGCCCGCGAGGTAGCCAAGCGCGCACATGGCCTCGATCTGCCCGCAGTCGAGATCCTGCACCTTGCGGCCCGACGGCTGGTCGAGATAGACAACGATCCCCGACTTCGAAGCGCCGGGCTTGAAAATTCCGTCGACCGAGTCTCCGTCCATCTCGGGGAGAGAGAAGGGAATCGCGCGGGGCCGGGCGCCGGTCTCGCCGAGCGAGACATCCAAAGGGGTGATCTCGCGCGAACCGATCCGGCCGCGCAGGGTCACGGGCACGCCCACCGGACGAACCCGGAAGAACACCTCGCGCGGCGCGCCCGACTTCGGGGCCAGGGTCAGTTCCAGCAACCGTCCATTGTTCTTGAGCTGGACTCTCTCCGCGATGCCGAGGCCCGCGGACTCCACACCCTCGATCCAGCCCGTGGTCTCGACGATGAGGGTCTGCGGCTGCGCGGTGAGGGCGCGAACCGCGTAGCGGTACGGGGTCACCTGCATGGTCTCCTCCACCGCGGCCCGCAGTCGCCTCGCCCCGGGAAGGCTGTCGCTCATCAGATTCGTCTGCTCCTTCGGATCCTTCTCGAGGTCGAAATAGAGCTCGTCGGTCTGCGGCGAAAAGCGGCGAATGTACTTCGCCTGACCGGTGCGGATTCCGGACGAGACGAACGTGCGGTGCGAGATCTCGGAGACGACAGCCGGTTCGGGGACTTTCGAGAACGCCACGCCTTGCAGCGGCCGCCCGATGATCGCCGGCGGATCGGGCACGGGCAGGCCCACCGCTTCAAGGACGGTGGGGAGGACATCGGAAAGCGCCACCATCTGACCCACTCTCAGTCCCGCGCCTCGCGCCCCTTGGAACTTCACGATCATGGGCACGCGCACGAGCTCGTCGAACACCGAACGCCCGTGCAGCCAGCCGCCGTGATCGAGAAACTCCTCGCCATGGTCGGAGACGAACAGAATCACCGCATCGTCGTACACCCCCCGCTTCTTCAGTTCGTCGATGAAGCGGCCGAACTGCTGGTCGCCGTAGGCGATGTCGCCGTCGTACTGGGCAATCAGACGCTCGCGGTCCTTGGGCTCCTTGAAGTCGGTGCGCGGATCGATCCCGGGGTGATCGGGAAAAACCGCTTTCGGCTCGAACATGGTGTCGAAGGGCGCCGGCGGTGAATACGGGACGTGCGGGTCCATGGTGTGGACGTAGAGAAATCTCGGAAGACCCCGGCGGGAATCGAGAAACTCGAGGGCCCGGTCGATCAGAAGGCGCGTGTCGACCATCTTCGAACGGCGTCCCTCATCGCCGTGCATCCCGGCGAAGACGTCGAAGCCCTGATGGAAGTTCGAATCAGCGGCGTAGATCACGGAGTTCGCGATCACGGCGCCGGTTGCGAACCCGCGCATGCTGAGCATCTCGGCGAGGGTCACCTGGCCGGAATCGAGGGGATCGCGCAGCTGCACCGCGCGATGGCGCGAGGGCAGCCGCGAGGTCATGAGCGAAGCCACCGACGGCTTGGTCCACGAGGAGTGCGCGATTCCGGCTTCGAAGAGGACCGCTCCCTTCGCGAACTCGAGAAGTTCGGGCGTCGTGTTTCGCTGGTAGCCGTAGGGCGTGGTGTGGTCGGCCCGCAGCGTGTCCACGAGATAGACGATGACGAGAGGGTCCTTCTTCACCGCGAACTTCGGATCCACGGAGATCGCGGGCGCGCCCCAGTAGGCCCGGAAGAGGTCGCCCTCCTTCCCGAAGGCGCGGGTTTCGAGGCCCAGTTCGCGGCCCCGTCCAGCGAAACGCGACAGGTCGGCGCGGAGATTCACGCAACACCGGTGGTCGCGACGGGGAACGGGGCTGGACCCACGGGCGAGCACCACTTGGTCGATTCCC
>CAZBTT010000670.1:0-2813 GCA_964494295.1 uncultured Acidobacteriota bacterium | reverse complement strand
CACGCACCACCAGCTTGCCCACGCCGGGGATCACGAAGCCGTTCTTGGCTTCCTTGTGAGCCAGACGAGCGAGCTCCTCCAGGTACGCCGCCGAGGTCTTTTTGGGGATGGACGTTGCTTCTGCGAGTGCGGTCACGAGCTTTGCCTTTGTCATCGGCTTTGCCATTGGGTTTCTTTCCTCCTAGAAAGGGTTGTTTGAAAACGGTACATCTTGAATCGTTATTCCAAGCCGAATCGCGTGACGCTCTAGTGACGCGAAATCCGCCCGACCGGCCGATTGTACGTGTTTTGGCGGGGATTCTGTCAAATCCCGCGCGACCACGATCACAAAGTCAGCGGGAGTTCTCCTGCGACTCGCTTTCGAGAATGAAGACAATCTCCCCTTCTTTCGAGAGGCCGAGATCCTCGCGAGCCAGGCGTTCGACCGCCCGAGGGTCTTCGCGGAGCGCGCGAATCTCCCCGCGCAGACGCTCGTTCTCCGCGCGCAGACCCTCCACGGAATGACTGAGTTCCTGAAGACGCGTCCTTTCCCGGAAGACGTGCATCACGCCCTCCTCGTCGCGCAGCGCGCCGTAGACGATTCCGCACACCACGAACGTGGCTACCGCGAGGGCCTTCAGGCGGCGGGTATGGGCGGGCAGATCAGTGCTGGACGGCATCTCAAGTAACTTCTCTTTATCAGAGTCTAAAATATTGTCAGACATCGATATTCTAAGCTCGGATTCCAGCCTGACGTGAACCGGTCTGGGCCGCGGTGTCTTCGTACCGCACGAACATCTCATGGAGCTTCGAAGAAAGGCCTTTGAGCCGCTTCAGTCCCTTGCGGAATCGCCGATGGCGCTTCACCAGATCGCGCACCCGCGAAACCTGGTCTTCCTTGAGATAGACGAAAGCGCCAGCACCGCCGCTCCGGTCGGAGAGGACGTAGTAGGGCCCGTGTTTCTCGCCCTGGGCGCACGCGCAGCTGACCTTGCCACACACCGCGAACCGCGAGAACAGCGACCCGCGGATCTGCTCCCGCTCCTGAAGAAGGGAGAGGACGAGCGACTCGTGTTCGGTCAAACGGTCACGAATGCCCTTCTCCAGTCGGATGAGGTCGGCCATGTCTTGCAGCAGACTATGAAATAAGCACTGTAAGAAAGTCAAGCCGGGGATTGGCTACACTTCCCAAGAACCAAGGAGACACGAGATGGCCGACTTCCTCTTCAAGACCGAACCCAACGAATATTCGTACGCGGACCTGGCCGCGAAAGGCGAGGGAGTCTGGGACGGCGTAAAGAATCCCGTGGCCCTCCGGAACATGAGAGAGATGGCGAAGGGCGACCGGGTGTTCGTGTACCACACCGGTTCCGAGAAGGCGGTGGTGGGAATCGCGCGCGCCGCGTCTTTGGCCTACCCGGACCCGAAGCAGCCCGTCTCGAGTTCGCTCTCCGTCATCGATCTGGCGCCGGTGAAGGCGCTCAAGCAACCAGTGTCCCTGGCCACGCTCAAGGCGGACCCTGAGTTCGCTTCGTCGCCGCTGGTGCGGCAGGGACGGCTCTCGGTTGTGCCTCTCACCGCCAAGCAGGCGGCCATCATCGAAAGGCTGGGCGGTCTCAAGTGATGGCTACGGAGGGGATCGTGATCCTCTGCGCGGTTCCCCTGGACTTCGAAACCGAGGTCCTGGCCCGGGACCTGCTCAATGGGTCGCTTGCCGCCTGCGTTCAGGTCACTTCCGGGGTGACTTCGATCTACCGCTGGAAGGGCGCCATTGAGAAGAGCGAGGAAAGGCTTCTCGTGATTAAGACGCGACGCGAACTCTTCTGCAGTGTCGAAGCGGCGATCCGCGCGAAACACCCCTACGATGTTCCGGAGATCATCGCCTGGCCGCTTTGCGACGGACACGCGCCCTACCTCGACTGGCTCGCCGCGGAAACCGCGACGGCGGCTCAAGCCGGTCGCTGAGCACGTCGAAGGGGGTTGAGTGCCGAAGCGCCGGCGAGACCGCCGCGGCGCTTACTTCGCGGTCAGATAGTCGGGGGGAATGAACTCGGGCCCCACCGGGTAAGCGAAACTTCGATAGTCCTTGAAGTCGGGGCGGCCCGCGTCTTCCCACGCGATGAGCCAGAGATTGGCGAGCACCTCCGCGGCGGCGGCGAGGCGCTCCACGGTGATCTGGTGGAACTTGAAGCGCATTTCCGCCGCGTCCCTCCGCTGGGCGCCAATGCGCCTGCCGTCGGGGCCATTCCCACTCGGCTTCAGGCGCGCGAACTTCACATCGAGCGCGTTCAGGGCACCGAGATGTGAATACGAATCGAGGGCGAGGGCCAGGGTGAGCGCCAGGGGATCGCGGGAGAGAGAAGGCCGTTCGGCGGCGGGGAGGCGGCGCACGATCCGTTCGAGACCGCGCCCCGTGAAGGCGGCGTCAAAGACCTCCTGGTCCAGCGCGAGCCGGTAACTGCTCACCATCGCGCTCTCGAAGTAGCTGTGGATCCCGCCCTGGCCGGTTTCCCATCCGTCGTAGTTCCGCGTCGTGTGGTACGGATTTCCGAGGTCGCCGACGAAATGACTCATCACGCCGGCGGTGAGGAGTGCCCGATCCACCGCGGCCGAATCGGTCTTCTCGCCAGCCCGTGACGCCTTCAGGCCCTCCATGGTCATGCGGAAGAGTTGCGCGGTGCGCCAGGGCGCGGTGCCCGCGCTGCTCTCGTCGGGCGGCGCGCCATCCTTGGCCGGGCAGACATAGCCTTTTGGAGGAGAGGCGCAGAGCTCCTTCATCCGCGCGAGTGCCGCGGCGGGCGTCATGGGAATCGTCCCGAACGTGACCTCAGGCG
>CAZBTT010000669.1:0-2835 GCA_964494295.1 uncultured Acidobacteriota bacterium | reverse complement strand
AGCGCTTCTGGCCACGCACCATCGCCCTGGCCTCGTCCACGGACGGATGCGAGTCCGGCTTTGCGGCTTCTATGGCGCTTAGCACTTCCTCGGCCTCTTCGGCGAGGGCTCGCCGCTCCTCCGGCGCTATCCGGTCCAAAGCCCGCCTCAGTTCCTCCTTCGCCCCTTTCTCCTCTCCCGCCGCGAGAAGCGCCCACGCCAGCCGTGCGTTCTGATTCGGCGTCTTCGCGGGGTCCCGCTTGAGTCCCGCGCGGTAGAACTCCGCGGCTTCGGCGAATCGCCCCGCGAGAAAAAGACAATGGGCGAGGTTGTAGTACCCGAAGACGAAGTCGGGATCCATCGCGATCACGCGCAGGAAGAGGCTCTCCGCGTCATCGAGTCGTCCCGCTTCGCGGCGAAGAACCCCGAGGTTCGAGGTGGCGTCGCGCGATGTGGGGTCGAGTTCGAGCGCACGTTCGAGGGCCCGGGCCGCCTCGTCGGCGAGCTCCACCTCGCCGCAGGTGGCGCCGTAGTTGATCCAGCCGCGAACGTTGTTGGGATCGAGTTCGACCACGCGCGCGAACGCCGCCCGCGCGCGATCGATGTCGTCATCGGCGAGGCAGTCCTGGCCGAACGCGAGGTGAACCTCCGCCCGGTCCGGAAAGAGCGATCGGGCCTCGTTCAGCAGCCGCCGGGCAAGGGCGAGGTCGCCCGCGCGTCGCGCCATCTCCGCGACCGCGAGCAGCCCTTCGGGGTTCTCCCGGCTCGTCATGCGGTTCCACGCGGCGTCATGGCTGGTCGGGAGATGCTATCCCCGCAACCAGGCCCACGGCTTTTGCTAATCTTCGCGCCCCCCTTGAAATGCCGTTAAAGCGAAAGCCTGCCGCAAGCCCCGTCGAAACCGAGGCAAAGATCCGTGTTGCGTCTCTGACGACGGTGCGGCGGAAGCTCCAGGCTGTTTCCGGACGGCTCCTCAGCGCACGCGCTTTTGAGAGCAATACGCTCTTCGATTTCCCTGGCGATCCGCTCCGTCTGTCCGGGAAATCCTTCCGGGTTCGCAGCTACGGCGAGCGCGGTTCGGTGACGCTCAAAGGTGTGGCCCGGGTATCGGGCGGCCTCAAGTCCCGCGAGGAGCTCGAGACCGCTGTCGATTCGCCGGAGATGTTGATCCGGATCCTCGTGGCCCTGGGCCTGCGCCCCAGCTTTCGCTACGACAAGTTTCGCGAGGTCTGGCGGGTCGGAGAGTGCCTGGTGTGTCTTGACGAAACGCCGCTGGACCGCTTCGTGGAGATAGAGGGGACGTCCCGGGAGATCCATCGCGTGGCGGAAACGCTCGGCCTCGGCTCGGCTCGTTTTGTCAGCGACTCCTATCCCGCACTCTGGTTCGCGGCGGGCCGGGCCGGCGACATGGTCTTCGCCCGAAGGAAAGCCCGGGCATGAAGGCGGTCATCCTGGCCGCGGGCCTCGGCACGCGCATGCGTCCGCTCACCGACAAGACCGCGAAGCCGGCTCTGCCCGTCCTCAACGAACCTCTCATCGTGAGGACTCTCCGGGAACTCAAGCGCGCAGGCGTGAGCGAGGTGATGATCAACCTCCACCATCGCCCGGAGACGATCCGCGCGGCTATCCCGGAAGGCGACCTCGGCCTCAAGATCAAATATTCGCGGGAAACCGCGATCCTCGGCACCGGCGGGGCGCTGCGCAAGGTGCGGCCGTGGGTGGGACGCAGTCCATTCTTCGTGGTGAACGGAGACGTGATCTTCGACTTCGACCTCAAGGGGATGGTGGCCTGTCACCGCCGCACGAGCGCGCTCGCGACTCTCGCGCTCAAGCCCAACACGAATCCCGCGAAGTACAAGCCGGTGGTGACCGATCGCTCGGGGCGCATCCTGTCGATCCGCGGTTTGCCGTCGAGTCGCAAGGGCGCGGTGTCGCTTTTCGCCAGCGTTCACATCATCGAGCCGGTGATTCTCGATCGCCTGCCGCAGGGAGTCTCGGACACGGTGGGGGATCTCTACATCCCCCTCCTGCGGGAAGGCGCGCACCTGCAGGGAATCCGTCAGGCGGGGGTGTGGCACGATCTCGGTTCGCCCGGCGGCTACTTGAAGGCGCAGGCGAGGCTCTTGAACGACCATGGCCGGAAGCGGTCCTGCGTGATCGACGCTTCGGTTCGACTCGGCAACGGGGCCCGCGTCTCCCGCTCCGTAGTGGGAGCGGGATCGGTGATCGAGCCGCTCGCCCGGGTCGAGGGCAGCGTCATCTGGGACGGAGCGCTCGTCAAGACCGGCGCGAGCCTGCGCAACTGCATCGTGATGTCGGGCACCGAGGTGGAGAAGGGAACGTACGCAGGCCTTATCCTCGGGCCGAAGACGCGCGTCGCCATCGGCAAAGATTGAATCGATGAAAGAACCCCAACTCGACATCCGGCTGGCCGAATTCCGGCGCACCCGCAAGGGAGCCGCCGCAGCCGCCACGGAGGTGGTGGCACTTTCCGGGGACGCGTCGACCCGCCGTTACTTCCGTCTCAAGCCCGCATCCGGGCCGTCGTCCATCGTTGCGCTCTACCCGGACCCCTTCGATGCCACCTCCACGCCCTTCTACACGGTAGGCCAGTCCCTCATCCAGATGGGTCTGCCCGTGCCGCGCCTTCTCGACCACGACGGCCCGCTCGGCGTGTACGAACAGGAGGATCTCGGCGATCTCACTCTTCAGCACGTGCTGGGCGACGCCTCCGACCAATCCAAGGTGGATCTCTATCGGGAGGCGATCGACGAGATCCTCCTGGCCCAGCGGGAGGCCCCCAAAGTCCCTCAGCGCTCGGTGTGCTTTCACACCGCGTTCGACATCGAGAAACTG
>CAZBTT010000668.1:0-2846 GCA_964494295.1 uncultured Acidobacteriota bacterium | reverse complement strand
TGTGGCAGCATCGCCGCTCGCCGGATTTCTTCAACTCGGGCGGACCGAAGAGTGGACTTTTCAAATCCACCGACGGCGGCGCCACCTGGCGCAAACTGACCAAGGGTCTTCCCGAGGGCGACCTGGGCCGGATCGCCGTCGAAGTCTCGCCCGCGAAGTCTTCGGTGGTCTACGCGTCGGTCGAGGCGAAGAAGACCGGTCTTTATCGCTCCGAGGACGGGGGCGAAAGCTGGACGCTTATGAGCACAGCCTCGGTAGTGGCGGGCCGGCCGTTCTATTACTCGCGTCTGGTTGGCGATCCGGTCAATCCGAACCGCATCTACAAGATGAGCACGGTGGCTGCGACATCCGATGATGGAGGCAAGACGTGGAGCGGCCTATCCGGGAACTTCCACGTCGACGTGCATGCGCTGTGGATCAATCCGAAAAACACGGACCAGCTGATCATGGGCTCGGACGGCGGCGCCTACATCTCGTGGGATCGCGGTAACCGGTGGCTCTTCGTCGAGAACCTTCCCCTCTCGCAGTTCTACCACGTGGCCACGGACATGGAGTTTCCTTTCAACGTCTATGGCGGCCTTCAGGACAACAACACCTGGTGGGGTCCGTCGCGGGCCAGCGGCCCGATCGGGAACCGCGACTGGCGATCGATCAGCGGCGGCGACGGCTTCTGGGCCTTCCCGGATCCTCTCGATGAAGACCTTGTGTACAGCGAGTATCAGGGCGGCAACGTCTTCCGCACCAGTCGGAAGACCGGGGAGACGAAAGACATAAAACCCTCGCCGGTTCAGGGCGATCCCAAGTACCGATTCAACTGGAATACTCCCATCCACCTCTCGCCAACTCAGCAGGGCGTCATCTATATCGGCGCGCAGTTCCTCTTCCGCTCCGCGGATCGCGGGGAGAGCTGGCAGAAGATCTCCCCCGACCTCACCACCAACGACCCGAAGCGGCAGAGGCAGCAGGAATCGGGCGGGCTGACCCGGGACAATTCCACGGCCGAGAACAACACCACGATCTTCGCGATCAGCGAATCGCCGAAGAACGGTTCGGTGATCTGGGTCGGGACCGACGACGGCAACCTCCAGGTCACGCGGGATGGCGGAAAAACCTGGACGAACGTCGCCGCGGCCACCGGCGTGCCGAAAGGCACCTGGGTGTCGCGCGTCGAGGCCTCACCCCACGACGAGGCGGTGGCCTTCGCCACTTTCGACGGACACATGATCGGCGACATGAACACCTACGTGGTGAAAACCACCGACTTCGGCAAGACCTGGACCTCGCTCTCGACCGCGGATACCAAGGGCTACGCTCACGTGGTGAAACAGGATGCGGTGAATCCGAACCTGCTCTTCCTCGGCACCGAGACCGGTCTGTTCCTCACCATCGATGGCGGGAAACAGTGGGCGCAGTTCACGAGCGGCCTTCCGATGACGCCGGTTCGCGACCTCGTCGTTCATCCGCGCGATCACGACCTGGTTCTCGCCACCCATGGGCGTGGCATCTATGTCGTGGATGACATCACACCGCTTCGCGCCCTCACCGCGGAGATTCTCAACTCCGACTTCGCGTTCCTGCCCACGCGTCCCGGTCAGCTTCTGATTGAAGGCGGCGGTTTCGGCGGCGTCCCCTGGCAGGGCGACCACGAATTCGCGGGCAACAGCCCGGACGGAGGTGCGGCAATCGTCTACTACTCGAAGCGCCGCCACGTCGTCGGCGACTTCAAGTTCGAGGTTCGAGACGGCGCCGGCAAGGTTCTCGCCACGATTCCCGCGACGAAGCGCCGCGGAATGAATCGGGTCTATTGGTCCACCCGCGAGCAGGCGCCGAGGTTCGCGGCGGGTGCGGGCGTCATTCCGAGTCTGGGCGCGTTCTTCGGCGCGCGGGCCACCGCCGGCCGCTACGAGGTGACCGCGATCAAGAACAAGGACACTCACAAGGCTCAAGTGACTCTCGTGGGCGATCCGCGCGTCACCTACAGCGCTCCCGACCAGGCGCTCCAGATCGAGACGGCGGCGAAGCTCTTTGCCTCGGTGGAGCGTCTCACCTGGCTCGTCGAGTCGCTCGCCGACTTGCGCGATCAGGCCAACGACCGCCTCGGCAAGCTTGGCCCGAAGGACGCGGCCTTGTCGAAGAGAGTGACCGCGTTCTCGGCGGGTCTTGAAGCTCATCGTGTCAGTCTGGTGGCGCAGCAGGAGGGTGAAGGTATCTCGGGCGAAGAGAAACTCCGAGAGGAGCTTGGCATGCTCTACGGCAACGTCAACGGCTACAACGGTCGCCCCACGCAGTCGCAACTGAATCGCATGACCGCGCTGTCGAAAGATCTCGACGCCGCCTGGACGAAGTTCAATGGCGTCTCGAAGGAAATGGGCCTCTTGAACGCGGAGTTCGCGAAGCGAAAACTCGAAGCCATCAAGCCTATGACCGAAGACGTATGGCGCAAGAAGTAAGAAAGTCCTTGACGCTCGCCCTGACATGTGACTAACATCCGCCCCCTGTCAATGAACCGCTCGATCTCCTCGCGACTTGCAAGCCCGCTCACGGGAAGCGTATCTCCTGTTTCGTCGCTTGGTATTTCGATTCTCCTCCTTACGGTCCTGGTTATTGGGCCCCGGGGGACGGTGATCTAGGCAAACGAGCCCAGGATCACCAAGACCCCCGAGGGAAACCTCGGGGGTTTTGCTTTTTCAGGGCTTTCTTGGAACGAAAGGGCGAAGGAACATGAAGCAGCTTGAAGCAACCGGGCCGAGGCTCACGGGCGCCAGGATCGTCTGGGAGTGTCTCCCCCGCGAAGGCAGCGACGCCGTCTTCGGTTACCCAGGCGGGTGCCTTCGGCCCATCTACGC
>CAZBTT010000667.1:0-2848 GCA_964494295.1 uncultured Acidobacteriota bacterium | reverse complement strand
CGCGCTCGAATCCGCAACCGAGAAGTCAAGCGCCGAGGGGCTGCTCGGGGGCGATTCCACCCTGTCGCGGAAGAGCGTTCGTTCATGGTCGAAGTGCACGGGCACGCGACCGACTCGACCGTCCCTGTTCTTGAGTACGACGAGGTCCACCTTTGACCGCTCGGCGGGGTCGATGTTCTCGGCGTTCGGTGCATGAATGCCGATCGCGACATCAGCGTCAGCCTCGATCTGCCCAGAGTCCCGAAAGTCGGCGAGGGTCGGGGACTTGTTTTCGCGGTGGTCAACGTTGCGGTTGAACTGCGAGAGCACGATCACCGGCACGGAGAGCGACTTCGCCGCGACCTTGAGCGCGCGAGACATCTTCGCAACCTCATCGTTTCGATTCCCCGCTCGACCTTCCGACCGAATCAAGCCCAAGTAGTCGACGATCGCGAGCCCGAGTCGCCCGCGGGAGCGCTCAACCTTCATTCGCGCGACGATCTGAGCGACGCTCGGGTCAGACAACGCCTCGATCTTGAGGGGCAGGCTTCGGATCTGATCCTCTGCGCGGCGAAGGGCTGCACGGTCGTACTGGCCCCGGGCGATGGCGCCACGGGAAAAGCCGGCTAACATCGCGACGAGGCGGAACACCATCTGGCGCACGCTCATCTCCATGCTGAAGAACTGGACGGGCACACCGGAGATTGCGACGTACAGGGCCACGGTCAGCGCCCAGGCCGTCTTACCCTGTGCAGGGCGCGCGCCGAGGATCAGCAGCTGCTCGGGTCGAAGTCCGCCGAGCACGTAATCGAGGTCGCGCATCCCCGTCCTCAGTCCGATGATTCCGTCCGGGGAGCCTTCCATCTCGGCGATGGCGCGGGACAGTTCGAGTACCTGAGCCTCTCCGTCGAAAGAGGTCCCGATGGGCGCTGCGATGATTGCCGGCACGTCCGCTGTGAGCCGATCGCCGACTTCTGCCGCGGGCGTGCCCTGCTCGAGTTCGGCCTCTGCTGCTCTCAATCGGGCCCACACGTCCCGGCTCTCTCTCAGGCCCCGCAGTCTCTTGAAATGCTCTTTCGGTTGAGTTCCACCAGAAGGCAGGCCGAGCAGGTGTGCAGCCGCTTCCGGGTTGCCCGTCAACATCCTTCGGACACTGACGGCGCTCACGTCCCCGTCATCGACGCGCACAGCAGCCACCGCCGCAACGATCGCCCGGTTACCAGGATGCGAGAAATCGCCGCTTTCGAACAGGTTCAGGACCCGGTCGGCGTGAGTGTTTGAAAGCGTTCCGTGCGCGACCACTTCGTTTTCGGTGTCTACGTCGCAGAGGGTTTCCGGGAACTTCATGCGACCCTTCTTTCTGCCCCGTTTTGCCCCGATCCCATCGGATCCTGAGCGGCCGGCAGGTCAAAGATCGAACTCGGGACCGACACCCTTGAATCGGCGTGTCGTGCCGCTCGCCTTCCGCGGATCTTGTCGGCGATGACCTCGAGGAGCCTGATCCCTCGGTCGTTCGCCGGAATGCCAGCGAGGTTCACGACAGCAGCCTTGCCAGGCTCACGCACCATCGGGTCCGCGAGGACGTCCTGGCCGGTCTCCCCGGTTTCCTGGGCCTCGGCTTGGAGTTCGGTCAGGACGGTCGAGAGCGCCATGTTCCAGCGGTCGGTGATGTCGTCGACCTCGGAGGCGGTGGTCGCGCCTTGAACCTCGCGCGCAGGAGGAGGAGGAAACGGAGACGGAGACGGAGACGGAGGCTGGTCCCCGGCTGGTTCGACCGGCTGGTGTTCGGCTGGTGGCTCGGCTGGCTGCTCGGCTGGTCTTCGGCTGGATTCGGCCTTGAACTTCCCCCCATCTCGAGCAGCATCCGCGGCTCTCTTCTTTCCCTTCTCGGCCTGGAGGACGGATCGGGAGGCAACCTCGTCATGGGTCGCGTTCCTGAACCCGTCTGCGGTCTCATAGAATCGTGCCATCACGACGTCGCGCACCCGCTCCCATGCCTCCCAGTCGCCGCCGATCTTGCGGAGGATCTTCTCGTCCTTTGGGAGGACGCCGTCACGGAGCCAAAGCTCGTCGAGCAGGTTCCTGTAGACGCCTTGGGCCTCGGCCGAAAGGTCGGTGTATCCCGTCGATTTCCGCCACCGATCGACCCACCACCAAGCAGCCCTCACACCGCACGCTCCGCTGCTTCATACCGGGACACCTGGTCCGTGATGGTCTCCTCCCGCTTGCAGAGGCTGGCCGCCTGCGCGAGGAGTCGACGATGACGGAGGAGCGTCGCCTTGTCTGGGCGCGGAAGGGGCGGCCCCTGAAGACGAGGCCACCGAAGAGGGCGTTCAGGCTGCATCGCGGGCCTCGGCCTTTGCCGCGTACTTCACGGTCGGTCGCGACTCGATGAACGAGATCCATGAAGACCTCCTCCACGCGATTCGTCCCGGCGAGAGTTGAATCGGGGCCGGCATGGCCCCGGATCGCGCGCCTCTCCAGAGATAGAGCCTGAGGGACTTATCCGCAGGGCGCCCGAGGATCGCGGCGACGCCCTCGAAGTCGATCAGGGTGCTCAGGGTGGCGCCGGTAGAGGCGTCCATTACGCGGCCTCCGGCTGGGACTTGTCCTGCCCGCTGGACTTCCTGAAGGCGAGCCAGGCGTCTATGGCGGCTTGATCAAAGAGCGCGATGCCTCTCGATGTTCTGGCGGTTGGTGTGAGCCATCCGCGCTTAACTGCGTACCGCGCGCTGTCGTCAGATACCCTGGCCTCGCGCGAGGCGTGGGACATGGTGAAGAAGCTGGTCATTGATCGTTGTTCCCCTTTCGGCGAACTCGATCATTTCACCCTTGGTCTGGTGCCGTCAAGACATAAACGGCGTGTTAT
>CAZBTT010000666.1:0-2851 GCA_964494295.1 uncultured Acidobacteriota bacterium | reverse complement strand
TGTGCGCGCCGGTGTGGTTGAGGTCCTCGCGCTTCAGGTAGATCTGCGCGCCGCCCGCATGGACGGTCAGGCGCTCCGCGAAGTAAAGCGGCGTCGCGCGGCCCACGTAGTTGGTCAACAGGTCGTCGAGGCGCGCTTGAAAACTCGGGTCGAGGTGCGCCGCGTCGTAGCCTTTCGCCAGCTCATCGAGTGCCGCCGAAAGCGTCTCGGGGACGAAACGCCCCCCGTAGACGCCAAAGTAACCGGAGCGTTCAGTCGCGAGCATCGGCTCTCCTCACCGCTTCAAAAAAGAGCGCGAGCTTGTTCTCGTCCTTCCGGCCCGGGACGCTCTCCACGCCGGACGTCACATCGACGCCCATCGGGCGAGCCTTCGCGATCGCCTCCTCCACGTTGCCGGGCGAGAGGCCGCCGGCCAGGACAAATGGCCTCGATACCGAGCAGGCGAGGCTCCAGTCGAAGGTGAGGCCCCGCCCCTCGCTGCCGTCGATGAGGATCGTCTCCTCCTTGGGGACGTCCTCGCAGGTTGCGAGTTCCTCCGGCCGGATCGCGCGCAGAATGGGCAGAGACACGTCGGGCCGGCCGCTCACGTGTATCTGCGCCCGGTCGAGGCCTACGGCCTCATGAACGGCGCGCACCGCGAACACCTCCTTGAAGACGCCGACGAGTTCGGCACGGCCGCGAACCGAACGGGCGATGTCTCGAGCGCGTTCCAGCGAAACCTCTCGGCTCGACGGGGCGAAGATGAGTCCAATCGCCGAGGCGCCGAGATCGATCGCGATCTCCGCGTCCCGGGGCGTCGTGATGCCGCAGATCTTGATCCAGGTCATCGCGACACCTCCGCGGCCTGGCCCATCAAATCCATGAGCGTCATCGCGGGATCGGAACTGGTCACGAGCGCCTCACCGATGAGAACCGCGTCGAACCCCGCGTCCTCGATGCGCCGGACGTCGTCACGACTGGAAACACCGCTCTCGGCGACGCTCACCACATCCGCGGGGATACGCGGACGCAGCCTCAAGGCGCGGCCGGGGTCCACCTCGAGCGTGTCGAGATCACGGTTGTTCACACCGATGATCGAAACGCCCGCGGCGAGGGCGCGATCGACCTCGGCCTCGTCGTGCACTTCGAGGAGGACATCCAGACCGCGTGAAACCGCGTGACGATGAAGCGCCTCAAGACGCCCGGGCGGAAGGATTCTCGCGATCAGCAGCACCGCGGAGACCCCAAGATCGACGCTTTCGTCGATCTGGATTTCGTCGATCAGGAAGTCCTTGCGGAGAACCGGAAGCCCCGCGCCGCGCGCCTGCGCGACATCGCCGGTCAGAGCGCCGAAGAAGCGTCGATCGGTGAGGCAGGAGATCGCCGAGGCGCCGCCCGAGACATAAGCACGAGCCGAGGAGGCGACGTCGAGCGAACGTGCGAGAGCCCCCTTCGAGGGCGAGCGGCGCTTGATTTCCGCGATGACCGAGAGCCCCGGACCGCGGAGAGCTTGGCCGAACTGGAGGGCCGAGGACACCGAACCGGAAGGCGGGTGCCGGCGCAGGAGATCGATCTCCGCGCGCTTCACTTCGAGCACGTCGTCGAGAAAGGTCACGCCGCCTCCTGCGAAATGCGTTTCACGGAATCGAGAACCGCTCGTGCCCGAAGGCTGAGCAGGGCGTCGCGCGCGCGCTCCGCTCCCTCGCGCAGCGTGGGGGCCAGACCCGCCACCATCAAAGCCGCCGCGGCATTGAGGACCACGAAATCGTGGGCGGGACCTCGCTCTCCTTCAAGGATGCGCTCGGCGAGCACGGCATTGCCGGCCGCGTCACCGCCTTCAAGGGCTTCTCTTCTGCAGACCCGGAGCCCGGCATCCTCGGGATGGAGCACCTGGCTCGAAAGGCCCTCCGGCCGGACCTCGAACGCGGACGTGGGTCCGGTGAGCGAAATTTCATCCGCCCCGTCATCACCGTGAACAACCAACGCGTGCTCAACCCCGAGGGAGTGAAGGGCCTCGGCGACCGGGCGCAGGTACGAAAGCGCGGGCACTCCCACGACCTGACGCCGGACCCGGGCCGGGTTCGCGAGCGGACCAACGAGGTTGAAGATGGAACGAAAGCCAAGTTCACGACGCAGCGGAGCCAGCTGCCTCAGGGTCGGGTGATACTGAGGCGCGAACAGGAACCCGAAACCCGTCTCCTCAACGCACCGGGCGGCGAGTTCGGGCGGGCCATCGATACGAACACCGAGTGCTTCGAGCACGTCGGCGCTTCCACAACGGCTGCTGACCGCACGGTTCCCGTGTTTGGCCACGCGAGCGCCGCAAGCTGCGGCGACGAGCCCTGCGAGGGTCGAGACGTTTACGGTCTGAAGGCCGTCCCCTCCGGTGCCGCAGGTGTCGATGAGGCCGTCGGCCGGGAGTGGAAAAGGCGACGAGCGTTCGCGAAGGGCGCGGGCGAAGCCCAGGATCTCTCCGCGGTTCTCGCCCCGAACGCGCAACGCGCTCAAGAGGCCCCCGGCCTGGGCGGGAGGAACGCCGCCGGTCATCAAAGCAAGGGCCGCGTCACGGGCATCACCCTCGGAGAGAGAACGGTGGACGGCTTTGTGGAGCAGAGGTGAGAGGTTCAAGGTCATAGCTCAGAAAAGGGACGGGAAAAAGAAAAAGCCCCCGGCGCAATGCGCTTCGGGGGCTTTCGGGATCCTCGATTTGGGATCAGTCAGTGACTAGTTCGCAAGCTCCTCCAAGGCGCACGCAGAGCTTCGCCACCACCAGCGCGAAACGAGGAGAACCGAGGAATGGGGACTCACGAGGGTCGGGATTTGTGAAGCCGGTGGGTGCTCGGTGTCAACCGGAATCTTGGAACATCGGTGA
>CAZBTT010000665.1:0-2856 GCA_964494295.1 uncultured Acidobacteriota bacterium | reverse complement strand
GACCGAGTCGCCCGCGTTGTCGCCCGTGCAGTCGGCGATGACGCCGGGGTTGCGCGCGTCGTCTTCCTTGACGTCGAAGACGATCTTCATGAGGTCGGAGCCGATGTCCGCGATCTTGGTGAAGATGCCGCCCGCGATACGAAGGGCGGCGGCGCCGAGCGACTCGCCGATGGCGAAACCGATGAAGCAGGGGCCCGCGTATTCGCCGGGAACGAAGAGGAGGATCGCGAGCATGATCACGAGCTCGACGGAGATGAGCAGGGTGCCGATCGAGATGCCGGCCTTGAGCGGGATCGCGTAGGTCGGGAAGGGCTTGCCCTTGAGCGCCGCGAAGGCGGTGCGCGAGTTGGCGAAGGTGTTGATGCGGATGCCGAACCAGGCCACGCCGTAGCTGCCCGCGATGCCGACCAGCGAGAAGAAGATGATGAGCAGGACGCGGTCGATCGAGAAGTGCCGCAGCCATCCGAAGTACACCACCATGATCGAGGCGATGAACACCCACAGGAGCATGATGAACCTGCCCTGAGTCTGCAGGTAGGTTTTACAGGTCTCATAGATCAGTTCGGAAACTTCGAGCATCGACGAGTGGACGGGCATGTCCCGCAGTTGCTTGTAGAAGACCATGCCGAACACCGCTCCCGCGAGGCAGACGAAGATGCCGAGGAAGAGGATGGTCCAGCCGGTCATGCCGAAAAAGCTGACCGAGGCCAGGTCGGGCAGGACGAGCTCGGCTTCGCTCGCGAAGGCGGGGGACGCGCCGGCCAGGATCACGAGAGCCGCGGCCATGAAGATGGCGCGCTTGAGCGTTTTACGCTCGACGAACGAGAACATGCATTTCTCCTAAAAGAGGAACCTTGGGGGAGGGGGTCGGGAGCACACCCGGGGAAACGGCCGCCACCTGGGGCGTGGAAGCGGGGATTCTAACTGAGGAGGGTCAGACCGTGCTCAAAGTGAGGCTCGAAGGATGCCGGAGGTCGACGAATACCTGATTTGTGGCGATCTCGAAGCCCGTCTCGCGGCCGCAGGGCTCGCCGGTGTTCGGATTGACGTCGAAACGCGGGAAGTTGCTGCTCGAAATATCGAGCCGGATCCGGTGGCCGCGTGCGAAAACGTTGCTGACCGCCTGTGGCTCGATCGTGACCTCGACCGCCTGGTGGGGCACGAGCCAGGTCTCGGCCTCGAAGCCGTCGCGGTATCGGCAGCGAACGACCGAGTCGGTCAGGTTCATGGCGAAGCCCTCGGGCCAGTCGGGACCTTTGGGGTAGACATCGATGAGCTTCGCGGTGAAATCCGTGTCTTTCGCGGACGAGGAAACAAAAAGGCGGACGCACACCGGCCCGGTGATCTCGACCGCGGTCTCGAGGGGAGCGCTCTCAAAGACGAGAACATCGGGGCGTTCCGCCAGCGGCCGTGTGTCGCAACACGCCCAGAGATCCTCGCGGCCCCGCTGGTCGTACGGACCGCCTTGAATCAGGGAAGGAAACATCCCGTTCTGCACCCCACCGCCCACGGTCGGGACGGGGTCGATCGGGTCGAACAGGAAGCTCAAGGGCGCAGCGTTCTCCGCGGGTGGTTCGGGGCGCAGCGATCCATCGCCGTGAAGATGGAGGGTCAGGGCACGCGCGGCCGGTGGTGGCCACGCGGCCTCGTCCCGCCACGATCCTCCATGCTGCAGGCGGCCTTGGGAGTCCGCTTGCCCGGAGCCCCCGCCCATCACGAAGGTATGAACAGGCGGTCCGCCCAGGATGCCGTTGTCCACACCCTTGAGCGTGGCATCGAACCACATGCGCCGAAGCCCATTGAAATCGATCGCCGCCTCCGGACCGAAGTCGACGTCCCCGGCCCACGTCCGCCCAAACTCGTCGTAACCGTGCAGCCACGGGCCGATCAAGAGGCGCATCGGCGATTTGCGGCCGCGACGAATCGCCTGGTACTTCTCGCTGGTTGCCCAGACGTGGTGGCCGTACCACGAAGTCTGAAAGAAGATCGGTATGTCGGGATACTCGTCCACGTGATCGGCCAGACTGAGGGTCGGATGCGTCCAATACGGAGTGCGCCGGCTCGTGGTGAGCATGTCGAAGAACCAGCGCTCTTCGCGCGGGGCGTGTCGCAGGAACGACTCCCCTTTGCGGAGGGGAAGACGGTCGAGCCAGGGGCGGAGACCATCGAGTTCGGTTTCGAAGGCGGAGCGGCGATCAGGATCGTTGGCAAGATCCGGCCCCTCGCGGGCGAGCCGGATCACATAGGGCAGGAGCACCCCGAGTTCGAACGCGCCGGAATGGCGCAACGTGCGATGGAAGTAGTCGTAGCCGCCGTCCGAGAGGAACTGCGAGCGGAGGCCCGGCGGCCGGAGAACCGCGAGGGCCTGTTGGGTGGCCGTGCTGTAGGAAAGACCCATGGTGCCGATGTTCCCGTCGCACCAGGGCTGGGCCATGATCCACTGCATCGTGTCGAAACCGTCTGGCCCCTCCTGCTCGGACAGGAAGTACCACTCCCCCTCGGAATCGAAGCGCCCACGAACGTCCTGCATGACCACGACATGACCGGCCCGGGCGAAGTACTCCCCCGCCTGATTGAGAACGGCGCGGCGCTTTCCGTAAGGCGTTCGCTCCAGGAGAACCGGAAACCGACCCGGCGCCGCACTTCCACCCTGCGCCGGCCGATAGACATCGACCGACAAGGCCACACCGTCGCGCATACGGACGCTGTGTCCCCTCTCGAGGAGAAAGTCCCCGCTCACGAGGCCGCCTTCGGGTGCAGCGCCTGGTGGAACGCCGCTGCCGCGGGGTCCTCCTTCGCAGGCGTGGCGAGGGCGATGAGCGGTATCGCGACGAGTGGAACCAGCGTGCTCGCGTA
>CAZBTT010000664.1:0-2857 GCA_964494295.1 uncultured Acidobacteriota bacterium | reverse complement strand
CGTCTGCATCCAGGCCGGGAACGTGAACACCGGCGCCTTCGATCCGGCTCCCGAGATCTGCGCGTGGGCGAAGGAGCGCGGAGCGTGGGTCCACGTGGATGGGGCGTTCGGCCTCTGGGCGCGGGCGTGCCCGCCGGTAGCGGCCCAGGCCGAGGGTTACGAGATGGCCGACTCATGGGCGACCGACGCGCACAAGTGGCTCAACGTGCCCTACGACTGCGGCATCGCCATGGTTCGAAATGAGGAGTCGCTCCGCGCGGCGATGGCCATGACCGCCGCGTACCTGCCTCCTTCCGGCCTGCGCGATCCCATGCACTACTCCCCCGACGGTTCACGACGCGCCCGTGCCGTGGACGTGTGGGCGGCCATCGAGTTCCTCGGCCGTGAGGGCATCTCGGAAATGGTGGAACGCTGCTGCGCTCACGCGTCCCGCATCGCGACGCGGCTCAAGGCGGCGGGCCACGAGATACTGAACGACGTGACGCTCAATCAGGTTCTCGTGTCGTTCGGCGATGACGCGGTCACCAACCGGGTTATCGCGGCGATCCAGGCGGATGGCGTCTGCTGGTGCGGCGGCACACGCTTCCAGGGCCGGGACGCGATGCGGATCAGCGTGTCGTCGTGGGCCACCACCGACGCTGACATCGATGCATCGCTGGCCTCGATCCAGGCCATGGCCACTCGCGTGAAGGAGACCGGTCGGTGACCTCTGCCATGTCCCTGATCCCGGGTGCCTCGGGGCCGGGCTTCGTTTCAATCGCGGCCCAGGCCTTCCGTGCGATCGTCGGCGAGGAGTCCCTCGCCGAATGGGCGACATTCGCGGAGAGCTGGAACCACCTCGAGACCGACCACCACATGGCCGACGGCGGGAGATTCAGGCGGCGGCGTTTCGCGAGCTTCCTCGGCACGCCGGGCCCGCCCGCCCGTGAGCCCCCCGGCCCGCATTTCCAGAGCCGCGCCTACATCGCTCTCAACGGCGGGATCGACCGCTGGTTCGAGCCCGTCACCGACGCCACCGCGTCTCATCCCGTGACCACTCGCCTGGTGGAGCTGTGTGTCGACGTCTTCACAAAAGCTCGTGGGGAGGCCCGGTCGCAGGCTCCCTGGAAGATCGAGATGCATCAGTTCCGGATCGAGCCGAAGGAAAACACGCCCGGCAAACCGACACCCGAGGGCATGCACCGGGACGGTGTCGAATGGGTCTTCGTGGCTCTGGTCGCGCGCACCAACGTCGCGGGGGGTGTCACCAACGTCGGCGACGCTTCGGGGCGGCCTCTGGGGGCGTTCACACTTCTCGAACCTCTCGACGCGGTGTTCCTCGATGACACCCGGGTTCGTCACGGCGTCACACCGATCGAGGTTCTCGAGCCGGGACGCGAGGCGCACCGGGATGCCCTGGTGTTGACGTTCCGCACGGCCGCGTAACGCGGCGATTTCCGGGCATCGCGCAGCCTCCCCTTGGGGGACGCCCAGATGCAAATGCATCTTGCGGGCGGGCCGGCTCGGGCGCATGATCGGACCGATGGCGGAAGCCCGTTCGGCTCTCGTGAACGACTTCTGGGGGGGTCTGTCCGCCATGCTCGTGGCCCTGCCCGCCTCGCTCGCCTTCGGCGTCGCCATCGTGGCGCCGCTTGGCCCCGCGTATTCCGGCGCAGGCGCCTTGTCCGGACTCCTCGGCGCCTTCGCGATGGGGACGATCGCGGCCTGGCTCGGCGGCGCGCCGCGGCTGGTTTCCGCCCCCTGCGCTCCCGCCGCCGCGGTGATGGGTGCTTTGACCATCGCTCTCGCGAGCAGCCCCGATCGCGATCCTTCCTCCATCCTCCTGCTTCTGAGCCTCACCGCCGTGCTCTCGGGGGCGCTTCAGATTCTGTACGGGGCAATGGGCGGCGGCACATTGATCAAGTACATCCCCTACCCTGTGGTCACGGGGTACCTCTCCGGCGTGGCCATCGTCATCTTCCTGAAACAGCTCCCCTCCTTCCTCGGGTTGCCGAAGGGCATGACGACCGGCGCGGGGCTGGCCGAGCCTTCGGTGTGGAACCCAGTCTCCCTCACGGTCGGGATTGCCACGATCCTCGCGACGTGGATCGCGCCACGAATCACGAAGAAACTCCCGGCCCCCATCCTCGGCCTCGGCGCGGGCATCGCGGCCTACTTCGTCCTCGCCGCGCGAGACCGTTCTCTGCTCACCCTCGACGAGAACCCGCTGCTCATCGGGCCGCTCTCGAGCGCCGGATCGTTGTGGAGCGGCCTCGCCTATCGAGCGGCCGCACTTCCGGAGGTGAGCTTCGCCGATCTCGCCCTCATCGTCGGCCCCGCAGTGACGCTCTCCGTTCTGCTCTCCATCGACACGCTCAAGACCTGCGTGCTCGTCGATGCGCTCACCCGCGGACGGCATAACTCGAACCGCGAGGTCCGGGCCCAGGGCGTCGCGAACATCGTTTCGGCCGCGATCGGCGGCATCCCCGGCGCGGGCACCTCGGGAGCCACGTTGATGAACCTCGCGAGCGGCGCCTCGACCTGGAGATCGGGTCTGATCGCGGGTGTTCTCGCCCTGGTCGCCTACCTGCTGCTCGGCCCGGTCATCGCCTGGGCGCCGATCCCCGCCCTCTCGGCGCTCCTCCTCGTGGTCGCGTTCCGCATGTTCGACTGGAAGAGTCTCGCCCTCGCGCAGAAGCGGGCCACGGTTTTCGATTTCGCGGTGATCGCCCTCGTCATCCTGGTCGCGGTGTTCGTCGATCTCATCGCCGCGTCTGCGGCGGGCGTCTTCCTGTCGATCCTCCTCTTCATCCGCGACCAGGTGAGGAGCCGGGTCATCCACCGGAAGATGTTCGGCGACCAGGTCTCATCGAGAAGG